>JABDEZ010000097.1:0-5431 GCA_013286835.1 Bacteroidota bacterium | reverse complement strand
CTTCCTCAAAGCCCTTCAATACATATTGCTCTTCGCGGCTTATTGCAGTAACAAAAATAATGGAGATATCTTTTGTTTTGCTATTGGATTTCAAAAGGCGCGCAACCTCAAAGCCATCCATATCAGGCATCTGCACGTCCAGCATGATAAGACCTATATCTTCATTTTTCAACACCTGCTTCAGTGCGTCGTTACCACTTGATGATTTAATAAATCTGCGGTTCTCTTTATACAATACGGCTTCCAGCGACACGAGGTTCTCATCTCGGTCGTCAACCAATAATATTGTGAACGGCACGGAACTACCATGTATGCTCATTTCTTCCTCATGTTTACAGTCCGTATGTAATTAACGATTTCTTCGGGAGTTTGGATTGTAATTTTTTTATTTAACTGTATCGCTGCTAAAGGCATACTGGTATATTCAGCGGTTTCAGGATCCTGAACTATACCGATACCACCACGATCGATTACCTTAGATAACCCTGCTGCACCATCCCGGTTTGCCCCGCTAAGTAATATACAAGTAACCAGAGGGCCGTATGCCTGTGCCAGGCTATCAAAAGTAACATCGATAGACGGACGGCTATGATTTACCAATTCAGAATAGTCGAGACTAAATGTTTTTTCTTCTTCAACCAGTAAATGATAATTTTGTGGAGCAAGGTATATATGATGTTTCCTTACAGGCTCTTTATCTTCGGGTTCTTTTATCTTAAGGTCGGTCCGGTAGTTTACCAGAACCTTATCCATCTCGCTAAACACATTTTTTAGGCGATGAAGCACAATAATGACAGCGTAATTAAAGCCAGTAGGTAATGCGTCAAGAATGCCTGTAATAACAGGCAGGCTGCCTGCAGACCCCCCTATAGCCAATACTTCTGTCATAGCCATTAATCTTTACGCCTGAAAATTTTATTTGTAGCACTTACCGTAATGAATTTACTGCGAATCTCGCTTGCCAGCAAAGATTCTTTTGTGCCCAATGCCAGGTAGGTAAGGGGAGCCATGCTGTTATAAAATAGATTTAGTACCTGGTTTTGCAACTCCTTATTAAAGTATATAAGTACATTTCTACAGCAGATGAGCTGAAACTCATTAAATACCTGATCTGTAACCAGATTGTGTTGTGAGAATACGATGCTTTCCCTGAAATCCTTTCTCATTATTGCATTCTCGTACCGCGCTGTATAGTATGCTGAAAAATCATTCCTACCACCCGATTGTATGTAGTTTTGAGTATGCTCTTTCATATTGACCAATGGCATTATACCCTTTCGTGCTTTTTCAAGGTTGGCAGGATTTAGATCTGTAGCATATATTTTAGCCCTATCAAGCAAACCATGTTCAAAAAGAAGGATGGCCATAGAATAGGCTTCTTCGCCTGTAGAGCAGCCTGCATGCCATATTTTTATGAGGGGGTATGCCGCAAGTTTATCTAGTACATTGGTTCTAAGCTCCTTAAAGAATAATGGGTCGCGAAACATTTCTGTAACATTTACAGTTACAGACTGTAGGAACCATGCAAAGAATAGAGGATCATTTGTAAGGTGGTACTTAAGATCGTAAGTACTGCCAATGTTACCTTTATTCATGCAATGCAATATTCTGCGCTTAATTGAAGCATGAGAATAATTGCAAAAATCGTAACCATAGTTCACCCTAATCACATGCAATATTTCCTGCAACTCTCCCGCGCTTATGTTCTTTGGTTCTGCCATTTGTTTATTTTGACAACCATACCCGCATTAATGATAAAAGGCGGTTATTGTCAACAGGTTTAGTAATATAATCTGATGCACCAGCGTCTATCGATTTTTCCCTGTCGCCTTGCATTGCTTTGGCTGTAAGCGCTATTACTGGCAGCTTATTGAAGCGGGAATCTTCGCGCAGTTTTTTTATTGCTTCATAACCATCCATTTCAGGCATCATCACATCCATCAATACTATGTCCAGGTCAGGATGCTCATTTAATTGCGAAAGGGCCTCCATGCCATTATCTGCAGTATATACCTCCATTTGCTGGTCTTCTAACAGAGTATTCAAAGCAAAAACATTCCGTACATCGTCATCAACTATCAGCACTTTCTTTCCTTTTAAAAATTTATCATCTGCTATCATTACCTGCCTGCGAGGTACAGCAATATTTTCCACCTCCTCTACCTTATATAAAAATAGTTCCAACTCGTCCATTAGCCTATCCTTAGCCTGTGCTGAATCACGGATAACTATGTCTGATAATTTTTTAAGTTCAAACTCCTCCGTCTTATCTATATTCTTATCCATATATATGATGATAGGGATGTTATCCTGGGCTGTAATACTTTTCAGCTGTTGCAGCTCCTCCATTCCTTTCTCAAAATTTTTACCAATATCTGCTATTACACAATCGTAGCTATTCGCCTTCAATTTGCCAACAGCTTCTTCTTCTGTATTGGTATAGTCGCATTGTATATTAAAGTGCCTGTCATTAATGATATGCTTCAGTGAATCATCCGGCAGATAAGTTCCTGACAGCACAAGCACCCTCTTAATACTCGTGCTCAACTGTGTACCTATAAGAGTAAAGGCCCTATCGAGTTTTTCCCTTTCTACAGGTTTTTTCAGGTAAGCCAAAGCACCGGGAGCAGCCTGCATAGCTTCATCGCTTGCTGATATGATATGCACAGGTATATTTTTGAGGTTATTGTCACCTTTCAGCATTTTCAATATCTGGCCGCCACTTAAGACCGGTAATTGCATATCCAGGATAATAGCTGATGGTTTGTATTTGCGGGCATAGAATAGCCCCTCATCGCCTTGTAAAGCAATGATTGTTTTGTACTTTTTGTTGCGCGCAAAATCCTGGAGTATTCCGGCAAAGTGGATATCATCCTCTATAATAAGCATCACCTTATCATTTGGGGCTATATTATTACGATCGTCTAGCAGTCGTGTTTGCTGTGTTACCTCGCCAAGCACCAAGGGCTCATCTTCCATATCTGTTACAGATGATGGTTTTGCTGCGTGGAATTTTGCATCAAGAGGCAAGAAGAAAGTGAACGTGCTACCCTGCCCTTCCTCGCTCTCCAACTGCATTTCACCACCCAATTTTTTTACCAGCTCTTTACTTATAGACAACCCCAAGCCTGTACCACCATACTTGCGGCTGGTGCTGCCATCAGCCTGCTGAAAGGCTTCAAATATCATATTCTGTTTCTCTTTGGGTATGCCAATACCAGTATCAGTTACTGTAATCGCACATATTTTCTCCGCATGCTTCAGCGATTCATTATATAAATTTGCCGGTGGGCTTACCAGATTAAAGTTTAGTGTAACGCTGCCGCCCTTATTGGTAAACTTAAAGGCATTGGATAGCATGTTTTTTATAACCTGCTCCATGCGAAGTTTATCAGTGTAGATGCTTTCCGGCAAACGGGAATCTATATGCGTACTAAACTTCAGAGACTTGTCATCGGCAAGCACACCAAACAACTGGTATGTGTCTTTAACAATATTATTAATTGGTGTCATTTCAAAGTTCAATTCTATTTTACCTGCCTCTATTTTTGAAAGATCCAGAATATCGTTGATCAGGTTCAACAGATCGTTACCAGACCTGTGTATCACAGTTGCATATTCTACCTGCTTGTCTGTAAGGTTACTGTGTTTATTTTCAGAAAGTAGCTTAGCCAGTATCAGCACACTATTCAATGGTGTACGCAGCTCGTGTGACATGTTGGCAAGAAACTCTGATTTGTACTTGCCTGTTATCTCCAGCTCCATAGCCTTTGCAGCCAACGACTGGCGAGCTACCTCTACTGCTTCATTTTTCTCTTCCAGTTCTGCATTTATTTGCCTCAGCTCTTCTTCCTGTACCTTCAATTCTTCTTCCGATGCCTGGAGCGTTTCCGCCTGCTGGGTAAGTTCTTCATTAGTCTGGCGCAGTTCTTCCTCCTGCTGCTGCAGGCTTTCCTTTTGTTGCTGCACTTGCTCCAGTAGTAAAATTATCTTTTCACGTGCATCTGCTGAGTTTATGGCAACAGCTACATTATTCACCATCGATTCCAAAAGACTCACCTGTAATTTGGTAAATGGTTTAAAACTCACCAGTTCTACTACCCCTTTCAGTTCGTTATTTAACCACAAGGGTAAGCATAGTATGGCACCGGGGGTACTACTGCCAGTGGCAGATTGCAGCTTCCAATACGATGCAGGTACATCATTCACTATGCTGATATCTTTACGAGTACCGGCACTCCCTACTATACCTTCATTTATGCTATATTCTTTGGTAACATTTTCGGGCAGGGCAGTAGCACTTCTTAAAACCAATTTTTGCTTCTGGTCATCATAAACATATAGTGCACCAGCAGGTATTTCAAGATAGTTTACAATTACATTAAGAATAATTTTGGATACAAAACTTACATCATTTATACCCTGCAAACCGGTATTTACTTTTGATAAACCGGTAAGTAGCCAGTTCCTGTCGCTGGTCTGCACATTCAGCCTTTCCAGTTCTGCAAGATTGAGCTGCAACGCTTCTTCAGCCTTGCGACGGGTTTTAAATTCACTGATGATGATGTAAATGAGTATAATAATAATAATTTGCACCACCAGGGTACCGGCCGTTGATACTATAGTGGCAATACTTACTGAATCTGCGCTGTCTTTTTCACGGCTTACCAAGAGTTTATGTTCAGCGTTAAGTATCTCATCCACCACCACCCTTATGGCATCCATCTGGCGCTTTTCAGCCATCGTTATCCGCACAAGGCTATCTGTAGTATATTTGCTGGCATCATCGCCATTTTCTTTCCAAAATAGTATAAGCTTGTCCACCTTTCCCTGCAGCGTATCTATCCTTTCTATTTCTTCAGGGTTATCAGATACCAAGTTTTTTAGGTTTGCAATAGCAGGGCCAACTTTTTGGCTGCCCATACTGTACGGCTCCAGGAATATCTTTTCATGGGTCCCTCTAAACCCCCGCCTGCCAGTTTCCATATCTACACAAAGCTTTTGTACCCTTTGCGCTTCATTAATAACCTCATAGGTATGTTTTACCCAATGGGCCTCTTCAGTTTGCTGCCTGAAGGTGTAATAAGATATGTAACCAATAACTGCAGATATGATAAGGGCAAATGCAAAGCCCAGATACAACCTGTTTATAAGTGATATTTTCATAGTTGCTCTAAAGTTTTCAATTTCTAACTATTTTCTTTTCTGTCGTTCATCATAGGCAATATAATAATAAACGTCGTACCCACATCAGGCTTACTTTCGACTTCAATATAGCCATTATGTTTCTCTACAATTTTCTTGCAAATAGACAACCCGATACCTGTCCCCTCAAACTTATCGTGAGTGTGTAAGCGTTTAAATATCATAAATACCTGGTCAGCATACTTTTGTTCAAAACCAATACCATTATCTTGTATGTATATCTTGC
>JABDEZ010000096.1 GCA_013286835.1 Bacteroidota bacterium | reverse complement strand
CCTTTTTCTGCGCACTACAGAGTTTTTATGGCAGGAAGGCCACACAGCACATGCTACCCGCGAGGAAGCTGTTGCCGAAACAAAGCAGATGCTCGAAGTATATGCCACTTTTGCAGAAGAGTTTATGGCCATGCCCGTAATACGCGGTGTAAAAACGGCCAATGAACGTTTTGCTGGCGCAGAAGACACCTACTGCATAGAAGCTATGATGCAAGACGGTAAAGCGCTGCAGGCAGGCACCAGCCACTTCCTGGGGCAAAACTTCGCAAAGGCGTTCGATGTTAAATTTACCGACAAGCAAAATAAACTAGATTATGTTTGGGCTACATCATGGGGGGTATCCACAAGGCTCATAGGTGCATTGGTAATGGCTCACAGCGATGATGACGGGCTTATACTACCTCCAAAACTTGCACCCCAGCAGGTGGTTATAGTACCTATCTATAAAGGCGAAGATACACGTGGCCCTATAGATGATAAGGTGCACGAAATAATGAAGCAACTGCGTGCTAAAGGCATACGCGTGAAGTACGACAATGACGACAACAATAGGCCGGGATGGAAGTTTGCAGAATATGAATTGAAAGGCATACCAGTACGTATAGCACTTGGAGCTAGAGACCTGGAAAATAACCAGGCAGAAGTTGCCCGCAGGGATACCAAAGTAAAGACCACATATAGCCTGGACGGTTTGGCTGATAATATTGAAACACTGCTCACCGACATCCAAAGCAACATGTATAAAACGGCGCTTGCTTTCCGCGACGATCACATAACCTCAGTAGATACATGGGAAGACTTTATGGAAGTTTTGGAAGGCAAGGGTGGTTTTGTTTCAGCCCACTGGGATGGCACCTCAGAAACCGAAGAAAAAATAAAAGAAATGAGCAAGGCCACCATACGCTGCATTCCGCTGGACAATAAACAGGAAGACGGCAAGTGCATACTTACCGGCAACCCTTCGGTTCAGAGGGTGTTATTTGCAAGGGCTTATTAAACACTATGCACTATGGATTACTTCGATAGGAATAAGGAAACGGAAACAGGAATATTCAAAATGGAAGTGGACACAACCGCTCAATCACATTTCCTCGAAATGGCCCGCTGGACAAAGTTTCTTGCTATTATGGGCTTTATATTTATGGGGCTGTTGATGATTGCTTGTTTTGTTGTGGGTCTCTTTCTTGCAAATAGCAATACCCCGGTTGCGGGGATAAACAGTACTATGTTTGCTACAATTTATCTGGTAGTAGCTGCCATTTATATCTATCCCATATACGCTCTATACAAGTACTCAACACAAATAAAAAAAGCCATGAGGTTTAATTACCATGCATCCTTTTACTGCCGTATAGTCGGCCAGGCCTCCTTTTAGTACAATATCATTATACCATTGCGCGTAATTTTCGCTTCTATTTGTTAAAGTCTTGGACATAATAAACTTGGCACACTTTTCGTGGTCTTATTAGTTGTTAGTATCTGGCAAAAGTACTAATTTCACTAAGCAATTTTTACGTAAAAAAAAAGAGTATGAAACGGCATTTGTTGATGGCGATTTTGTTGATGGGGTCTGGTCTGGTCACCTATGCCCAATCGAACAATGATGATGGGTACCCAACAGGCTCTGGTCAACAGCAGCAATCACAGGGTTCTAATGATGGGCGTTATTATAACAATAATAATAATTCAAATAGTAATTCGGGTAATACCTACAACAATGGGTTTAACCAGGATAACAACAACCAAAATAACCAGGGTAATAATCAAAACAACAACCAAAGCTATAATGACCAGAATAGCGGCGGAGACCAGTACATAGATTATGAGAATGATAATTACTATGCTACACACATCAACCGTTTTGATAATCCTTATTACAATGAAGGTTACTATAGTACTTTCTATAATCCATTCTGGTACGACCCGTTTTGGGTGGACCCGCTTTGGGGATATAACCCATGGTACAGGCCTTCATTTGGTATAGGCTTTGGTTTTGGTCCTTACTGGACAGGGGGATGGGGTTATAACTCATGGTGCGGATATGGCGCTTTTGGCAGTTGCTGGAACTATCCTATATATGGTTGTGGTTTCTACGGTGGTTATTATGGCGGTTTCTGGAATGGGTACTATGCGGGCATTTATAATGGATATGGCCGTTATACAGGCGCCAGGAATATAGGTTACGGACCACGTGTTACCTCTTTAAATACTGTGGGCTACCGTGGTGGCATTGTACGTACACAAGGATTTTCGCAGGCATATAATAACAGGGGCGTTGGGAGTGCAACAATTGGTGCAGGCCAGCGCATTGGTGAAATAAGCAGGGTGCAAAGTGCAAGAACTGCAGTTGGTAATAATTCATCGTTCCGCGGTGGATCAGTACAATCGCAGACGAATGTGCGCAGCCAGGCAGCAGCAGCGGGTGTAAACCAGCAGGCAGCCCAGGCGGGTCGTGGTGCGCAACAGGCACAACAATCTTCGGGACAACGCCGTGGTGGATTCTTTCAAAATGCATTTGGTGGCAACAGGCAAATGGCCCAGAGCCAGGGAGGACAACAGGCTCAAAGAAGTTTTAATGGAGGCGGACGCCCGGCTGGCGGATTTAATGGTGGTGCAGTGCGCCAAGGTGGATTTAACGGAGGTGGTGGCGCAGCCCGCAGCTTTGGGGGCGGTGGTGCAGCACGTTCTGGTGGTTTTGGCGGTGGCGGCGGCCGATCTGGAGGTTTTAGTGGTGGCGGTCACTCTGGTGGCGGCGGACGCAGGTAATTACTTTGACTTTCTAAATATATCACCACGCCTAAAAAACGTGGTGTTTTTTTATGCCTTCTTTTGCAATAAACGGTACGGTTTTTGAATTATTCTTAACAATTGATCCCGTTAAACATTTACCTTTTATAAGTGTCCAAATACAAATTTTTTTATGGTTGTATCACGTTTTTCCCTGGTGGCAGTATTGATGGGTACAGTTGTTTTTAGCGCCTCTGCACAAGATTATACTGATGCCCTGCGCTATTCTTACCTTATACCACAAGGTACTGCACGCTCTATGGGTTATGGTAATGCTTCAGGTTCGCTTGGTACTGACTTCAGCGCGGTAAGCGTGAACCCCGCAGGCCTGGGTTTGTATAAAAGCAGTGAATTGATGTTTACGCCAAATGTGCAGGTGGGCAATGTTAACGGCCAATACCTGGGAACCAGCATGAATGATAACAATACTCATTTTAGCTTTAGTAATGCCGGAGTGGTGTTTACCCATGCGGCTAAAGGCCAGCGTGCAGAAAAAAGGGACTGGAAGTCTGTATCTTTCGCTATTGGTGTGAACAAGCTGGCTGATTATAACCGTGACTATCAGTACAATGGTAACAACAGTGGCCCTAATAGCAGTAGCCAAAGCGAAATATATGCAGCTAATTTCCGAAGTTTTCCTAGTGACACCAGCATAGATGGCTCTGCCGCATCATTGGGCTGGTATAGCGAATTGTTGGATGATACCGGCGCTACGCGAGTGCCGTGGAAGAGTGGTATTAACCAAAGCCGCATGGTGCAGGAGCGCGGCAGCACCAACGAAATTGATTTTGCACTGGGGGGTAATTACAAGGATAAGCTTATGCTTGGTGTTACGTTGGGTATTCCTATCATCAACCACACCATCACTTCTGACTATACTGAAACAGCGCTTAATCCAGACCCGTCAACATTTACTTCTTACAACCTGCATGAAACATATACTACAAATGGTAATGGCATCAATGGCAAGTTTGGAGTTATATATAAGTTTACAGATTATTTTAGGGTAGGTGGGGCAATACATACGCCTACTTATTACAGTATGCATGATGAAAGTACTATAACATTAATCAACAATACACCTTCGCTTGCTTCAGGTTTATACCCGCCAACAAATACATTTGATTATCATCTTACTACACCATGGCGCGGTATATTGAGTGCTACCGGGTTTATTGGCAAATATGCTTTCGTGACAGCAGACTATGAATATGTAGATTACAGTACTGCAAGGTTCAACTTTGGTAATGATCCTAATTACGGTAATCTCCAGGAAGTGCAAGACAATGCCAATCAACAGATACAGCAGAACCTTAAGGCGGCATCAAACTTCCGTATAGGAGCTGAAGTGCGGGTGACCCCTATATTTTTACTGCGTGCCGGTGTTGGGTATTATGGTAACCCTTATAAGACGAGCGGCGTGGATGGCAGCTCATTGGTATTGTCTGGGGGATTTGGTTTCCGGTTCGACCGTTTTTTCATAGATGCATCTTACATGCATACACAATACAATATTGCTGAACAACCTTATGCTACACCTTATACCAATGTGACGGTGCCTACCGCTACGCTTGGAAATAGTGTGAGTAATGCTGCCATAACATTTGGTTACAGGTTCAAAAGTTAGTTCTATTTCATACGTCTGTTTATAGGTCTTCTATTATGGGAGGCCTTTTTGTTGTTTGTGAGGCGATTACCACTGGCGGATTTCGGCACGATCGCGCTTAACGGATCTGTTGTTTATTTTAAAAGATATCCACATCAACATGGCTATACAGCCTATTTTCAATAAATTGCAAAGTCAATTCTTTTTTTAATCGGGATTGATACGGACGGATAAAATGGCAGAGATTTTAAATCAATATAACGAAGACAGCATACGGTCGCTAGACTGGCGGGAACATATACGCCTGCGCCCAGGTATGTATATAGGCAAGCTGGGAGACGGCAGCAGTATGGATGATGGTATATACATACTAGTGAAGGAGACAATGGATAACTGTATAGATGAGTTTACCATGGGTTTTGGTAAGCGTGTGGACATCCGTATAGAAAAAGGTTCTGTTACGGTGCGTGATTTTGGACGTGGGATACCGCTGGGTAAGGTAGTAGATGTGGTGAGTAAAATAAATACCGGCGCCAAGTACGATAGCAAAGCCTTCCAGAAATCGGTAGGGCTGAACGGGGTAGGTACCAAAGCTGTAAATGCACTCAGCAGCCAATTTACAGTGGCTGCCTATAGGGAAGGGCGGGCTAAGGTAGCTGAGTTTAGCAAGGGCATACTGGTAACCGAGCATAAAGAAACTGATACAACGGAAGCCAATGGTACCCGTATCATTTTTACTCCAGACGATAGTGTTTTTAAGAATTACCACTTCATATCAGAATATGTAGAGAACCTAATATGGAACTACTGCTTTCTGAATGCGGGGCTGACCATAAATTATAACGGAAGGAATTACCTATCGCGCAACGGGCTTTTGGACCTGCTGAACCGCAAGGCCAATCCTGATGATATGCGTTATCCGGTTATACATCTGAAAGGGGAAGATATAGAGATCGCAGTAACCCATAATAGTGATTATGGTGAGGATATATATTCTTTCGTAAACGGACAACATACCACACAAGGAGGCACCCATCAGGGCGCTTTCCGCGAGGCCTTTGTGAAGGTGGTACGTGACTTTTACAAGAAAGATTATGATGCCGGCGATGTGCGCCAAAGTATAGTAGCGGCGGTATCGGTAAGGGTGCAGGAGCCGGTATTTGAATCGCAGACCAAGACAAAACTAGGATCGCAGTATGTATGGGAGAATGGCCCATCGATGAAGTCGTTTGTGTTGGAATTCCTGGCTAAAGAGTTGGATAATTACCTGCACAAAAATCCAGCAGTTGCAGACGCCCTGAAAAAACGCATTGAGCAGAGCGAAAGGGAACGCAAAGAATTATCGGGTATCCGTAAACTGGCCAACGAGCGCGCCAAGAAAGCGAACCTCCACAATAAAAAACTTCGTGATTGCCGCATTCATCTGAATGACGAGCCACCGGTGAAAGCGCGAGAAGAGTTTATACAAAAAAGCCTGCAATCGACCATCTTCATTACCGAAGGTGACTCGGCAAGTGGATCTATCACCAAGTCTCGTAATGTGGAGACCCAAGCGGTGTTTAGCCTGCGAGGTAAACCGCTTAACTGCTTTGGCCTGACCAAGAAAGTGGTGTATGAAAATGAAGAATTTAACCTGTTGCAACATGCCCTGAACATAGAAGAAGGGTTGGAAGGCCTGCGGTATGAAAACATAATAGTAGCTACCGATGCTGATGTGGATGGATTGCACATACGTCTGTTGCTGATGACATTCTTCTTGCAGTTTTTCCCTGACCTGGTGAGAGCAGGCCATATTTATATATTGCAAACCCCTTTATTCAGGGTAAGGAACAAGCAAAAGACAATGTACTGCTATACTGACCAGGAGCGGCAGAAGGCTATAGCATCGTTAGGTACTAAACCAGAGATCACCCGATTTAAAGGGTTGGGTGAAATATCGCCTGAAGAGTTTGCCCAATTTATAGGGGAGGATATGCGTAAGGACCCTGTGTTGCTGAGCCAGGATGCCCACATACAAAAGCTGCTGGAATACTACATGGGCAAGAATACGCCCCAACGCCAGGTGTTTATTATAGACAACCTGAAAATAGAAAAAGACCTTGTAGAAGAACTGGAAGCGTAGCACTTGGCTTGTAACGACCTATATTTGCACCCTTATGAGCAGGTACATCCAACATGTATTGATATTTTTATTGTCCTGGGTTAGTGTTACCTGCACAGCCCAGTCAACATGGCCATCGCCAGAAGTGGAGCAGATGTATAACCAGGCACGCGAGTACATGACCAATGGTAACGTGAAACAAGCCATTATTGTTTATCAGCAGGCTATACCGTTGGCACCAGATAACCCACTGCTCTTTCGTGATCTGGGTAAAGCATATTATCTAAGCGGTAACTATACCGATGCCCACAAGACCCTTGAGTCTGTTATAAAGACAAAGGAAGCTGATGAACAGACCTTCCAGGTAATGGCAGCCTGCGAAACCGCTGCCAATGATGACAAGAGTGCAAAAAAGACCTTAGAAAAAGGTATTGATAAATTCCCGAATGCAGGGTTGCTTTATCATGACCTGGGGAAATACTATGATAATAATAATGATGCCCCACACGCACTGGCTACCTGGCTGGACGGCATAGAGAAAGACCCTGCGTATCATGTAAACTACTATGAAGCTGCCCGCGTGTATGCGACCACTAATAAACCTGTATGGGCTATACTATATGGCGAAATATTTGTGAATATAGAAAGCCAGACACCAAGGGCACAGGAGACGCGGACCCTTATTATGGATGCCTATCGTAAGCTATATAATACCCCCAGGGCAGCCGTGCTGGAATTTAAAAAAGTAAAGGAGGCCGAACCTTCAAATTTTGAAGATGCCGTATATACTACATTGATACACCTATCGCCTGTAGTGCTGGATGGGGTGACTACTGAGAACCTTACGATGCTGCGTACACGGTTTGAAATGGAGTGGTTTTCGACCTATGCAGACAAATACCCGTTCACGTTATTTTCATACTATGACGATATGACCCGTAATGGATTCTTTGATGTGTATAACGAATGGTTGTTTGGTATGGCGGAAAATAAACAACTGTACGATTCGTGGAATAAGTTTCATGCGGGTTCTATACAGCAATTTACACTTTGGAAGGCCCAACACAAACTTATACCTGCAGCAAACGATTTTTACAATAATAAAAAGATGAACGAGGTATTTCCTAAAAAGAAAAAAGGAGAATAAACGTTAAAATAATTGGTGCATACGTGCTTAGCACTTAAAAACAGTACTTTTGCCCCAATATCCCAAAATATTTGTAGTTTTTTATATCATGAAGTTTAGATCCATTGCATATAAGTGTTTGTATATAATGACAGTGATGCTGGTGTTTTTAGCCGGCCATGCTACCGTACATGCACAGGTAAGTGCTGATAAGATAGTAGCTATTGTGGGCCGCAACCGCATCATACTGCAATCGGACCTTGACATACAAGCTGCCCAGATAAAGCAACAGGAACCTGCCCAGTACAGCGATACCGTAAAATGTGTATTGCTGCAGCAGATGATACTGAAAAAAATGCTGATGGAGCAGGCCGAAAGGGATAGCGTGCTGGTTAGTGATGAAGAAGTGGAAGGGCAGCTGAACAACCGCCTTAGGTACTTTATACAACTTTACGGATCGAAAGAGA
This sequence comes from Bacteroidota bacterium, assembly GCA_013286835.1. GTDB lineage: Bacteria > Bacteroidota > Bacteroidia > Chitinophagales > Chitinophagaceae > JABDEZ01. The sequence continues at coordinate 1,040 of JABDEZ010000096.1, read as the reverse complement.
AACTGGAACAGGCATCGGGGAAGACATTGTACCAGTTAAAAGAAGACAACAGGGATATTATACGTGAGGATATGGTATCTGAAAAGATGCAGGGTGAGATCATGCAGCATGTAAAGATAACCCCGGCTGAAGTAGAAGCATTTTATAATAAGATACCTAAGGATAGCCTTCCTTTTTATCCTGCGGCAGTGGAAGTAGGACAAATAGTTATTGACCCACCAGTAAGCACAGAACTGGATGCATATGCCCACACTAAAATAGAAGATATACGCAACCAGATAGTAAATGGAGGCAAGAGCTTTGAAACGCTGGCCGGTATTTACAGCAATGACCCTGGCAGCCGCGATAATGGTGGCCGTTACGATGATGTAAGCCGCACGGGGGCATTTGCACCGGAGTTCCTTACTGCAGCATTTAAATTGCAAAACGGCGAAATATCACCTATCATAAAGACGAAATTTGGTTACCATATCATACAAATGATACAGCGTAAAGGTGATGAGGCCGATTTGCGGCATATACTGATACGAGGTGAAGTAACATCGGGTGATTTTAAGGCTACTCTGGCGAAGCTTGATAGCGTAAGGTCGCAGTTGGTATCGGGTACTATTTCGTTTCCGCTTGCTGTGGGTAAGTATGCTACAGATGAGGCATCGAAACGCACAGGCGGTATGATAGCGGACCCACAGACCGGCAATACTTTGCTGGAGATCAATAAGCTTGACCCGACCATGGTGCTTTCTATAGACAGCCTGCAACCCGGCCAATATGCACAGCCGCAAATATTCTTTAACGAAGCCCACGAAAAGAGCTGCCGCATTATATACCTGCGCAGCCGTACAGCGCCACACAAGGCCAACCTTAAGGACGATTACAGCAAGATACAGGATGTAGCCCTGCAACAGAAGAAAGCCCAGAAAATGCAGCAGTGGGTAATAACCAAGTTACCTACCTACTACTTGAGGATAGACCCGGATTACCAAACTTGCTCTGTGCTTCAGCAATGGAAGACGGATACAGGCAAGTGACAAGTGACGAGA
>JABDEZ010000095.1 GCA_013286835.1 Bacteroidota bacterium | reverse complement strand
GACACCACTTGATAAAGGTGTACCATGATAATATATCTCCGCCGTGAATAATGTTCCGGTTGAAAGTGCTGTGGGTAGCGTTATTGTCCTCACCTGTCCTGCAGTGGTAACGACTGGCAAAACAGTACCATTCACTTTTGCCGAATCTATGTGCATGCACGTATCCAGTTCAAAAACGTAGCTGCTTAAAGACGGTACTGCTACTTGTGCCGTAGTGGCTACATCACCAATAATATATGTAGAGCTGTCAGTAACATGCATGTGAAACACAATGTGCTTCATATCATAATTCTCCTCGCCGGGATCAGACGTTGTAGTTCGCGCCTGTACTCCACGTACATCACCATACCTGCAATACCTGCCTGCCTGCGCATCCACTGAAAATACCAACAATAAAACGCATAAAAACAATTGCCTGATTTTCATTTTTGGATGTTTTTTATTTTAGGTATATGCCAGTATCACGGCCTGCAGTATATCGATCAATAAAAGCAAGTTAATATAAATACAGGGGTGTTCAAATTTTTGGGGAAGAAGATAGCTCATCTAAAGAAGGCTTAGCGCACCTATCTATTCCTCGTTCACATACACCCTTTTCACTCTTTGGGATATGCCCGTCATTATCTCATAAGGGATAGTACCTGCCCATTCCGCAAGTTGAGTTATGGTTAGTTCAGGACTAAATACAATCACATCATCACCCTCTATAGCTTCAGGTATGTGTGTTATATCCACCATGCACATGTCCATACATACTACGCCTGCTACTTTGGCTGGCTTGCCATGTATCAATACATGTGCTTTGCCATTGCCCAATGATCTGTGGTAGCCATCGGCATAGCCTATACTGATGGTGGCTATGCGCATAGGTTGTTCGGCCATAGCTCTGCGGCCATAACCTATAGTATCGCCGGTAGGTATTTCTTTTATCTGTGCTATTGTAGTTTTTAGGGTACTTATCTGTTTCAGTTTACCCTGTAGTGTGCCGCTTGCTTCTATACCGTATAGTCCTAACCCCAGCCGTACCATATCAAAATGCAGTTCCGGATGACGTGCTATACCCGATGAATTGCAAAGGTGCAGCAACGGTTTATGTGGCAATGTGTGCATGATAAGTTCACTCATTTCCCTGAATAGTTCGGCTTGGTACAATGTAAATTCATCCTGTCCCACTTCATCACTTACGGCAAGGTGGCTGAAGATACTGGCTATATGTAAGGTATTGTTCTTGCGTAAAATGCCGGTTAGTTTATCCAGGTCACTAGGTACAAAGCCAAGACGGTGCATGCCTGTATCCAGCTTTATATGTACAGGATAGTTAGTTACAGACAGCATATCTGCAATGCTTGTAAAAAGGTCCAGTGTCCTGAAGTTATATAGTTCCGGTTCCAGCTTCCAGGCTATCATCCGGTCAAACGATGTTTCGTCAGGGCTCATTACCATTATAGGCAGGGTGATACCTGCTTTACGCAGTGCAATTCCCTCATCCGTATAAGCAACCGCCAGGTAACTTACTCCTGCATATTGTAGCAGGCTGGCTATCTCGTAGCTGCCGCTTCCATAAGCAAATGCTTTCACCATGGCCATGGTCTTTACCCCTGGTGCCAGTATGCTCCTGAAAACATTCAGGTTATGCGTCATAGCGCTCAGGTTGATGGATAACACGGTCTGGTGCACCTTTTGTTCCAGTAGCATACCTATTTTTTCAAAGGCAAATGCACGGGCGCCCTTCAGCAATATTGCTTCATGGTCGAAGGTGATGAGGTGAAATTTCTTTAAAAAATCTTCTGTGGATTTGAAGAATATGCTGCGCAACTTTTTATGCTTCCTGAAGGTTGCTTTGTTTTTATATAAAGCTGGGCCTATACCAATGAAACGTTGCACATTGCGTCTGTTCAGCAAAGCGGCAACTTCTTCATACAGGTCGGCATCAGGCCTTCCGGCCTGCAACATGTCAGATAGTATTACAGTATGGTGCTGGTGTTGTTTTTGTTGCTCTAGGTAGTCTATGGCTATGTGCAGCGATGTAAGGTCCGAGTTGTAAGTATCATCAATAATGGTACTGTCGTTTATGCCGTGGCGTAGCTCCAGCCGCATAGATACGGGTTGCAATAAAGGCATGCGTTCCTGTACTAGTTCCTGGGGCATGTTCATGGCTAGCAGTACACACCAGCAGTTTACCGCATTTTCTATCGATGCGGTATCTGTAAACGGTATTGAGATCGAGATGTTCTCTTTTTTGTAAACTGCATGTATCACAGCAGTTCCGTGTGTTTTTACTATCTCTTTTATAGTAAGGTCTGCCTCATGTTTTGCAGACCATGTAAATAAGGTGAGCCCTGTTCTGTCATTACTGTTTACCTGGCGGGCATATTGTCCTATGCACTCATTCAGTTCCAGGTAGTCCTTACAATAAATAAGTTGGCGCACGTGTCTGAAGAGTACCAGCTTCTCATTTATTTTTTGGCGTATGTTCATGAACCCCTCGCTGTGGGCTTCACCAATATTCGTAAATACACCTATTGTAGGACGTATGATCTGCTCCAGTTTTTCCATTTCGCTTGGTTGCGAAATACCGGCCTCAAATATGGCTATTTCAGTTTGTTCATCCAGCAGCCATACAGATAGTGGAACACCCACTTGCGAATTATAGCTTTTAGGACTACGCAGCGTAGTGTATGTATTGGTAAGCAATTGGTACAACCACTCCTTCACCATTGTCTTTCCGTTGCTGCCGGTAATGCCTATCACAGGTATATCAAAACGTTTGCGGTACGCAGCCACTACTTGTTGTAGTGCTGTAAGTGTATCCTTAACTGTTATGATATTTACATCTGTATGCGCTGTATTTACAGCCTCCGAAACCAGGAAGTTGCGTACCCCGGCTGCATAAGCGTCAGCAATAAAATCGTGGCCATTTCTTAGCTTCGTTTTCAGCGCTATGAACAGGGAATTTGCAGGGTCATTTATTTTACGGCTATCCGTCAGCAAGTGTTCAATACCGGCAGTCCCGTCGCCCAAAAGCGTACCGTGGCACCATGCCGTCATCTCTTCAATCGTCACCTTGTGTGCTGCGGCCATCATTCAATAGTATAGAAATCAAAATTACTTCATTGCTGGCTTATGTGGTATCGCCGGCATAAGTTGTGGTTTCCTTTGTTCTTCACCTGGTGGCGCAACATATATTTCTTCACTGTCGCCCTGGTAAAATTCGTACAGGTTCCGGAACATATTTTTAAATACGAAGGTTTGTATGATCATCGTATCCTTAAAATTGTTGGCTACAGCTATCATGCGGTCTGCATCAAATTTGTTGCTGTCCACATTAGGGTCTTCAGCGGTAAAGTTCTTGCTTCTCCTGTTCAGCGGCATCCAGTATATATCAACATGCTGGTGTTGGCCTTTTGTACCGGTAATGTCCATAATAGCGCGCTTAGGCAATACCCCCAGCATACTATCCACATCCTTTACGTGCACCAGGTGTCCTTCGCAGCTTACATTCCGAAAATATTTTGTGTAAACCTGTGCCCTGCGTTCGTTCAGTTTTTTATCCTGTATAATATCAGGTGAGCCTGTTACTGCAACTTTTCCGGCGTTCTGTGTCAGTACAAAAGAGTTGAGGGGGTGTCTGGGATATTCTACCGAAATGCGTTGCACCTGTTCGGGGGCCAGTTGAAAAATGGTCCTGTCACGCCAGTCTTCCAGTTCATAAGTATAGTTGGGTGTTACATAACCCTGGAAGCCCTTTTTGTTTACTACATACGGTTGTTTTGCCCCTTCCATCAGCATGTAAGTACCTTTCATGTCATTGGTCTCGCTGCCTACATAAAACACGCGCATCTTATTGCCATTGCGGTCATATAGCTCCACTTTAATACTGCCGCCGGCCAATGTGGTTATCACATTGTTATACTTGCTTTGAACCACAGGATATAATGCTTCCTGTTGGTTAATGGTGCGCAGTACCATGTTTACCGTACTCTTAAGTGCCTTATATTGTTTGTTTACTATCCATCCGCTGTCAGTACGTTCTGCCAGTATGGTATGCCCGTTGGGGCCGGCAATGAATATCTTTCCTACAGAAGCTGTATCCTTTATAGTGAAATCAGCTTCATTACTGGTATATAGGGCTTGCTTATTGCTGAATATGAAGTAGTACGTGCCAAAGCCAAGTAGCACAAGTAATATTATATATACTAAAGTTTTACGCATCCGGTAATTCTGTTGATTTGAAAGTTTTTTGTCAAAGTAGCTTATTGCTTCTTTTCATAACGTCGCTTTCTGAAGAATAAATAACAAGACGCGAAAACTAATACAATACCTATGGGGATGACTATATTAATTATTTGCCACTTTGTTTTTTCTTCATTCACACGTTTTATGTCCAGCAGTCTTATGGTCAGGTCTTTAGATCTTGCTTCAATAAGCCCAGAACGGTCTGTGAGATATTCAAGACAGTTGAGTATAAAGCTCTTATTAGAAAAGTTGTCCTTGGTATAATCCCAATAACCCATTTCCATAGGGCCGCGATCCTGGTAAAAACCGTTTTCCATTATACTGCCGGTTGCAAATATCATACTGGTGGTAGTATCTGCTATGGTTTTGTAGGGCTGGTGTATAGAATCCAGCGCATGTATGGCTGCATGGGTTATATGGTTTTTGAATACCGAGCGGAACTTGCCTTCTGCAAGCACTGCTACCGGCTGGTATGGCTTGTTAAATATTTCCGGCGGCATAGGGTACTTCACCATACCCAGGCTTATGCGCACCGGGTTCATTGCTTTACGGCTGTATTTGGACGACTGCAGCAAAACTGTTTTTTTAATTTCAGGATCACTGGTGGTATCTATACTGTTAGGAAACTTGGTCAGCAATGCTGGCATGTTCTTCACAATAGGATGTTCAGAGCTCGGTAATATGATTGGGAAGTATATCCACTTCCTGGGCTGTATATCGGGTTGTCCCTGGTTATTGCTGCCTACTATCATAGGTATAGGCACGGCATCATAGTCTTCTATAAGGTCCGTATTAATACGGACACCATATTTAAAGAACAGGTCATCCAGGTTCAGTCCGTAATCCTGGCTTATGAACTGGGGCGATGTCCGCAGGCTATCCATTGGTGTATAAAGCATGTTCATCAGCCATAGTATATGGCCACCACGCATCACATACTGGTCCAGGCGCATTTTTTCTGCGTCCGTAAATGGCATGGTAGGGCGGTTGATAATAATGGCGTCGTAAGAAGAATATAGAAACAGTATATGAGACAGGTCCACCGTATCCAGGTGATAGGTCTGTGGTATGGTGTTCAGTCCATCATAGGTATCCCAGCCCAGGGCCTCATTGTTACCCAATATATATGCAACTCGTGGCTTATCAGGCATATGCAGTTCGTGCAAAGCACTGGCAAAATTATATTCCAGCATGGTTTCAGAGTAGGTAAACACCTCTGCCTGGCTCATGCCGCTATGGCTTTCCAGTAACCTTACTGCTTTTTCCTTACCATTATATTGTACCAGTGCATAGGGTAGTATCTCTTTTTCTGCATACCCTTCCTCACCACCTTGTATCTTCAGGCTCACCGGGAATACTCCTTTTTCAGCAAGCTTGCTATACATATCTTGTTTTTCCTTCCCGCTTAGCCCTTCTACAGGGTTCACAAAACGGAAAACAACATGAGGACCGGCTATATCTCTGAAAGATTGTAACCTTTCTCTTGTTGCCTCTGCCAGCCGCTGAAACCCTGCCGGAAATTTACCGGTAAGATAAACATCAACTACGGCCACATCTTTCATATTGGCCAGCATCTTTTTTGTGGCATTGCTCAGTGTGAAGCGTTTTTCACGCGTCATGTCTAACCCGGTATGGAAACGGGCAGCCAATATGTTAAGGCACAGCAGTATCCCTGCCATTATAGTCAGGCGTATTGCCGCCTGCCGTTGTTGTTGCTTTCTTTTTTTAGATGTGGTTGCCATAGTCAATAACTCAATCCTGCCGGGCTGTATCCCAGGTGCGGCGGTTCAGCGAAAGGCGCGTCAGAGAGATGAACAATATTATTACTGATAAAAAATAAATGACATCACGACTATCCACTATGCCTCTGCTGATAGATGTGTAATGGAATGACATGCCCACCATGCTCAGGTAATAGTCTATACCTTCTGCAAAGGCTGGCAGCTGGCTCAGGGCTTCAAACCCACTATATAGCAACCAGCTGGCAAATAAGGAAGCCAAAAAGCCCACTATCTGGTTGCTGGTAAGGGAAGAGCAGAATATACCTACAGCGCTAAAAGTGGCTGCCAGAAAAAATAATCCTATATATGATCCTAAAATACCACCCGTATCCAGGGTGCCGGGCGTAAGGGCCAGGTTACTTATGGTATATACATACAGAAATGTAGGTATAAGGGCAAAAACAATAAGCATCAACGAGGCAAGATATTTACCCAGTATAATATCCATATCAGTTAGTGGCTTTGTTGACAACCACTCTACGGTACCACCCCTGAACTCATCTGCAAAAGAGCGCATGGTTATAGCCGGAATGAGTAATAACAGCAGCCATGGTGCAATACTGAAGAATTTCTCCATACTGGCATAACCATAGTCAATGATGCTGTACTCGGGTATGATCCACAAGAATAATCCGCATGCCACCAGGAACACCAGTATGGCAACGTAACCCACTATTGAACTGAAAAAGGAATTGATCTCTTTTATGAAAATACTGCGCATGTATCGCTCTGTCTTTCGGAAAGTGGCAAATATAATAAAAGCATTGCGCTTTCAGACACCAATAAAAGTGTTAAACCTTTTATTAGCACTATATGATATACAAGAACTTATAGCTGCAAACGATTATTTTTTCAGGATATTTGCCCCTGTGAAGAAGGTAAAGAAATATTATTACAATACAGATACCCACAAGTTCGAGAAGCTGGTGGTATCTCTGCGTATAAAGATCTTCCGTGTTTTAGGGTTTGTTTCTGCTTCCTTTGTTACCGCGCTCATCATTGTCTCTATTGCCTTTCACTTTCTCGATTCACCCCGGGAAAAACAAATGTCAGGCGATGTAAATAACCTCCGGGAGCAGTACGAGCAATTGCAGAACCAGGTAAATAATTTGAATGAATCAATTGCCGAGCTTGAAGATCGCGACAATAATATATACCGTACCATTTTTGAAGCAGCCCCCTTGCCCGATAGCGTACGCTACGGGAAAAAATACAGCAATATTGACCCTCACCAGTTTGAATACCTAACAGCAGAGGAAATGCTGGACCAGGTAAAACTGAACCTGAAGTCCTTGCACAACCGCATACATGTGCAGCGCCGCTCGTTCGATACCCTGGAGCAAATGGTAAAGATGAAGGAGACCATGTTAAAGTCTATCCCTGCCATCCAGCCTATATCAGATAAAACATTGAGTCATCTGGCTTCAGGCTTTGGCTATCGTATAGATCCCATATACAAGACCCTTAAAATGCATACCGGTCTCGATTTTGCCGCCCCCCTGGGTACTCCCATATATGCCACGGGTGACGGCGTGATTAACGAGGCTTCGTTCGATCCTGGAGGTTACGGCAACCATGTGGTCATAGATCATGGTTATGGCTACGAAACCCTATATGGTCATATGATACGGATAAAGTCGCACGTGGGTCAGCATGTGAAACGTGGAGAGGTAATAGGCTGGGTAGGCAGCACCGGTAAAAGTACCGGCCCCCATTGCCATTACGAGGTAATAAAGAATGGAGATAAGATCGATCCCATACACTTCTTCTTCAACGACCTTAGCCCTACGGACTATGAGCGTATAGTCCGCATCGCAGCATCCGGCAACCAGTCGTTCGACTAATCAATAGCAGTGGTCTTTTAACGACTTAACTATTTATTTAAGTATTATTTACCAATGCTAAATGATACGTATTTATTTTTGGCACAGTTTTTTCTTAATGTAATTTTATAGTCTCCTACTTAAAAGCATTCTGCAAAAAAGAAATTATGAAAATAACTAGAATAGCCATTCTGTTGGCCCTGGTGTTTTGCGCGTCACCCAAAATTTATGCACAGCTAAGTATTGGTATCAGCATATCTGCCCGCATAGCGCCACCTGCTTTGCCCGTTTATGAGCAGCCTATGTGTCCCGATGATGGGTACATATGGACTCCCGGCTATTGGGCATATGATGATATAGACGGTTACTATTGGGTACCTGGGGTTTGGGTAAGACCACCGCAATACGGTTATTTGTGGACACCTTGCTATTGGGGTTACGAAGGTGGGGTGTATGGCTTTCACCGCGGCTATTGGGGGCGCCACGTAGGCTTTTACGGTGGTGTCAATTATGGCTATGGTTATGGCGGTTCAGGCTACGGCGGTGGCATGTGGGAGGGCAACCACTTCAGGTACAATACTGCTGTAACGCGTGTTAATACTACCGTTATACATAACACCTACATAAACAATACGGTCATCAATAATACTACCGTCAACAACCACACCAGTTTCAATGGTCCGGGTGGTGTAGGGGCAAGGCCATCGCAACAAGAGCAGATGGCTATGCGTGAGCAACATGTGCAGCCCACCACGCAACAGATGAGCCATCAGCAAACTGCCAGCCGCGACCGCAGCCAGTTTGCCAATGTAAATCATGGCAAACCTGCAACCGCTGCAATGAATTCAGTAGGTGGTCAACGCTTCAATGCTGGAGGCAGACAAGCCCCTCCGCCACAGCCTCGCTCCATGCCCGCTCAAGGTCATAATGCAGTACAGAACAATGCACAAAGGCAACCCAATGTACAGTCTCAGCCGCAGCGTGGTATGCAACAGTCTAACTCGCAGGCAGGCCAGCGCCAGGCACCTCAACAGCAGCAGCGTCAGGCTCCGCGTCAACAACAGCAGATGCAGCAGCAACATCAGGCTCCGCAGCAACAGCAAATGCGCCAGCAACCACAACAGCAGCAACGTCAGGCTCCGCAGCAACAAATGCGTCAGCAACCTCAACAACAGCAGATGCAGCAGCAACGTCAGGCTCCACAGCAACAAATGCGTCAGCAACCACAACAACAGATGCAACAACGCCAGGCACCTCAACAACAGCAACGTCAAGCTCCTCAGCAGTCACGTCCCGAAGGTGGTGAGGGCGAACATCGTCATTGATCATATATCAGCAACATAATACAAGCGGTAAGGAATTATTCCTTACCGCTTTTTTATTGAATGCATCCAGCACTAAATGTTAGTAAAAATGAGTGCTCTTGTAGTGGGTAGCTGTTATGATAAGGCTCACGCAGCATCTTACAATCAATCGTTCATCACATATCAAAGCCGCTACCTCAGTCTAAAATTACAAATCTACCTGGTCTCATAACATCCTGTGTTTCCGCTTCCCCCATTATTTTGTCCGCTTCAGATACATTCTACCTCCTTGATTAA
>JABDEZ010000094.1 GCA_013286835.1 Bacteroidota bacterium | reverse complement strand
GTGTTGCTACTACTGCCCCCGTAGGCAAGTCATCTACATCAAATTCGGGTGACAGTTGGTTTGCAAAATCGCTGGTGCCGGGGAGGCTGTGTTTACAAAGTTCGATGATAAAGTAAGGCATTACACTGCAACCATTGCGCATATACAATTGGTGCTGGGCATACTACTGTATATACAAAGCCCCATTATCAAATATTTCTGGCGCAACTATGCAGTGGCAGTTCATGAGCGGGAAACCAGGTTTTTCGGTATGGAGCACATCACTGTTATGGTTACAGCAATTGTGTGCATTACAATAGGCTCCGCAGCTGCTAAGAGAAAGCCAAACGACCACGCAAAATTTAAAACCATGCTTATCTGGTTTTCTATTGGACTGCTCCTTATCCTCACTTCTGTGCCATGGCCATTTTCCCCCGTGGTTGCCCGTCCGTACTTCAGGCAATTTTAAAAGCTGCTTAATGTTTATAACGAAGCCCTCTTGGATATAACTTTCTCCTTCCCAAATTTTTAACACATCACCACCCATGAAATAACTACTTTGGCTCGTCTTACTATAAAAACTGTGTCTTATGTATCGTTTCCCCATTCTTATTTTACTTTGTTTAGCGCTTGGTGCCAATTCTCTGAATGCCCAACAAACAATAAAAATGAACCCCAAACATGTAACTGTGTTTTTCAGAGGTACAGAGATGGATAATACAGCCAAAGTAACGTTACAGGCGGGAGAAACCCAGGTGTTGTTCACCAACATGGCCGATTATATAAACCGCGAAAGCATAACCGTAGGTACAGACAACAGCAACGTCATCATACAATCTGTTACTTTTCTGGATATGTATTCTGATACCAATATTATTATAAATCCGCTCACCAAAATATATAAAGATAGTCTCGCCTTAATTATATCAAAACGCCAGCTAACAGACAATAAGTTAAGCGTAATAAAAGAGCAGATAGCTATTATAAAAGCGAATGAAAAAGTATCTGGGAATAATGCGGATCTCAGCATAGCTGTGCTGGAGAAAATGCTCGAAGTAGTAAATACACGTATGGGCATTTTGCTAAATGAAAAAAGTGCGCTGGAGAATCAGTTGAAGCAAATGGATACACAGGTGGAAAGGCTTAAGAATGAGGTGCCCGGAACGGAAAAATTACCTGGTGGCGAAGTATTAGTTAAGTTTTATACTCCGCAAGCTGCAACCATAACAGCTTATATAAATTACATCGCTACCGATGGGAGCTGGGAATCAGCTTACGACCTGCGGACAGCCAAAATTGGAGATCCTATTATACTTGCACATAAGGCTATCATTTTCCAGGGCACTCGTGTCAATTGGGAAAATGTAAGTATCTCATTATCTACAGGCAACCCAAATGAAAATGCTACTGCACCTGAGTTTAGTTCAAACTATCTGTCTTTTTATCAGCCTGGTATATACTCCGCTGCGCCCGCTGCTTTTGCAAAAAGTAGCATAAAAATGGACAATGTGATCGAAGATCGGATACAGCCTACACGTAACCAGGCCACGACATTCGTTTCTCCGGTAGCTACCACTTACGATATTGAGACGCCTTATAGTATTCCCGCTGGGCAAAAACAGCAGGTCGATATCAATACGCAGAAATTGCCTGTCACCTATCGTTTTTATGTTTATCCAAAGGCAGATAACAACGCATATTTACAAGCGCAGCTTACAGACTGGGGCAATGTGGATATAACTCCCGGCAGCGCCAATATCTATTTTGGCGGTACTTATGTGGGTCAAACATACATAAGTCTGCACACCGTTACCGACACCCTCACATTCTCCTTGGGCAGAGACAAAAAGATAGTAGTGAAGCGCGTACAGGATACTAAAATGCGCAGCACAAAAACCATAGGTTCAAACGTAAAGGAACAATATGGTTATACTATCACAGTACGCAATACCCATGCACAACCGGTAGATATTGTTGTTGCAGACCAGGTACCCGTAAGCACCGATAAAGACATAAGTGTTGAAGATATTGAAACCAGTGGCGGCAATTACAATGAGACCACAGGCGAAGTCAATTGGCACCTCACCCTAAATGCAAACGAGGCCAAAGACCTGAAGTTGGGTTACACCATTAAATACCCCAAGGGCAAAACACTAACCAGCCATTAAACCTTCGTCCAAATTCCAACATAAGAGATCATTAACAATAATTGTTTCATATTCGGATTAAGAGGTAGAATTGTTTAGCTGGGCAGAACAGTAGTACTGTTGCCTGCACAAAGCTGCGTCGGCAGCAGCGGTAATCGCTGCCGACTGCCTTTTTTTGTTACTTTTTTTGGCATCAAAAAAAGTAAGGAAATGTAGATGAGGTTTTGAGGAAATTGAATTGCTAAAAGTTACTCTTTATTCAACCTTATTTCCTGTAGCAGGTAGTTGGTATTGTCTTTCAGCTTAAAAAGGATGTAAATACTATACTTACCGGTATTGGTGCTAAGGTCGCCAATGGCAAATTTTGAGGAAGGGGTAGGCGCGCCGCTATTGAGTATAGTTATATCTATGGGGGTATTCTTACCCAAAAAATCTTTCAGTACAAGTTCTGCCTGGGTGCGGCTATAAGTACTTTGCACATTGTTAATAGTAATAGGTACTATATTATCGAAATATTTTGTCATATCAGACACTCTATTCGATTTTATAGCATTTACTACGTCCTCAAGCTGCGTCTGTGCTCGTACAGATACAAAAAAAGTAACGAATGTAAATATTAATAACGCCGATTTGTAAAATTTATTCATGAGAATAACGGACGAAAAAATTCGTTAAAGTTTTAATAGCAAAAAACAAGCCAAAAATAAATAATAATTAAATTTATAATAAAATAATTCCATGCACACTTGGCATCTGCTTGAATACATGTTGTAAAAATAGGTATGTTTTGTTTGGCTAATACAAAAACCATTATAAGTAACACCCTGGCAGGCTGTTTTTCAATTTTATCCTATTGTTCTACCACATTATCTTCAATATTTTGTAATTATGTGCTTTCAAAATTCTAAACACCTGTAAATGAAAAAAAGCCTGCTGATCGCCTGTTTATGCTTCCTGGGCATGGTTGCATACGCTCAAAAAGAAACCAAAGTATCTATCGAGACTGAATATGGTAAAATTGTAATGCTGCTCTACAACAATACACCCCAGCATCGCGATAACATGATCAAACTGGCTAAATCGCATTTTTATGATAGTACACTGTTTCATCGAGTTATACCCAATTTTGTAATACAGGGTGGCGACCCGCAGTCTAAACATGCACAACCTGGAGCCATGCTAGGCAACGGGGAGATCGGTTACCGCATACCTGCGGAGATAAATACTGAAGATTGTCACATACGCGGTGCCGTAGGTATGGCACGCGACGGTAACCCTAAAAAGGAATCAAGTGGTTGCCAGTTCTATATAGTTACCGGCAAGCCCGCTACCGATGCTGAGCTGGACAATGTGGAAAGAACCCGTGGTGCAAAATACACTGCAGCCCAGCGCGAAATTTATAAAACACAAGGCGGTACCCCTCATCTGGACGGCGGTTACACCGTGTTTGGACAGGTAATAGAAGGTATGGATGTAGTAGATAAAATATCTGCCCAGGCCTGCGACCAAAACAATCGCCCTACAAAAGATATAGCAATGATCAAAGTAAGGCTGGTAAAGAAGAAGAAGTTTCTGGGAATATTTTAAGTTTTATCGATGTGCATAAAATTGCTTAAATTTACTAATAACTTATTTGTATGCTTAGGCAAATCATAATGCCGGATAATAACTCAGTAACCCTTCAACTGCCCGATGATCTGGTGGGGAAGACGGTTGAGATAATTGCATTTGAAATTGAAGGGCAAAATCAAGAAAAAATAACACTAGCACAAAAAACGGTTTAGAATACCTGAAAAATTTGCTGAAGCCTTATACTATTAATAGTGGCGGGTATATTTTCAATAGAGAGGAAGCAAATGATTATGAGTAAAGTGGCTATAGACACTAACATTTTGTTGTATAGTTTGGACAACAATGATGTTAAAAAACAGGAGATAGCGCTTAATCTTATTAATGTCAAACCATACATTAATACTCAAAATGTAAGCGAATTTTCAAACGTTTGCCTGCGTCGCTAGGAATACCCTAAGGATAAGGTTGCGATGATTATTTCTATTTTTCTAGAGCAGTGTAACTATTCGCCAATAAGTACAGTTGCAATGGCCGGGATTGGAAGCCTTATAAAAAAGTATGATCTTCAACTTTTTGATGCAATGATAGTTAGTGCGGCTCTGGAGGCCGGCTGCGAAATTCTGTACACAGAAGATATGCATCACCAACTGTTGGTAGAGGCAAAGTTACGCATCATTAACCCGTTTATTTAAGTTGACATTAGGTGCAAATAACTCAACTCCAATCCATTCTTGATGAAAAAGTTGCTCATTACAACCAACCCGGTTTTATTGATAAGGACCCTATAGTTATACCCCATAGTTTCTCCCGGCTGCAGGATATTGAGATATCAGGACTCTTTGCAGCTGTATTGGCCTGGGGCAACCGCACCACCATCATCAACAATTGCCGTAAGCTGATGGGCTGGATGGACAATGCGCCCTACGATTTTATCCTCAACCATAAGGATATCGATCTGAAACCATTTGTACATTTTACACACCGCACGTTCAATGCTACAGACCTGCTGTATTTTATTGAATTTCTCACCCGGCATTATCAACAATATCCTTCGCTTGAAGATGCTTTTGTATCTGCAGCTACGTATAAGGAAGATACGGTAGAACAGGCCCTCATACATTTTCACGATTACTTTTTTGCAGAAGAGCACCCGCAACGCACCCAGAAACATATAGCAACCCCACAGCGCAAAAGTGCCTGCAAGCGTATTAATATGTACTTGCGCTGGATGGTGCGCAAGGACAATGCCGGTGTTGATTTCGGACTATGGAAAAAGATATATCCCCGCCAGTTGGTATGCCCGTTAGATGTGCATGTGGCAAGGGTAGCCCATCGCCTGGGCCTTCTCGATCAGAATAAGGCCAACTGGCAAAGTGCATTGCATCTTACTTACCAGTTGCGCCTGTTAAATCGTGAAGACCCGGCTATATATGATTATGCATTGTTTGGGCTGGGTATGGCAGAAAGGTTTTAAACCATAAACATTTCTGATGCAGATGACTCCTTTAGCTCAGGTACAAAATCTGCAAATGCATCCGGCATCAGTATCAGCGATGTATTTTTCTTTTTCCACCAGCTTTCATCCTTCAGTTTGCTAAAGCGGATGATACCGATTACAGAACATCTTTTGTTATTGCTGCTCCACTCTTCTATCACTTCAAACAGTTCATGCGGTACATGAAACAAGCCATCAAAACTTACATATACTCTCAGGTAAAAATCCTGTGCAAGCGCAGCGGGTTCCTGGTAGCGTAGTTTCTTGTATTCATACTTATAGTCGTAGCGTAGTGCCGAAAGGTCACTCAAAACAGCCGATGCTGTTGGAAAACCACCCGCACCTTTACCATAAAAGAATTGTTTATCGGCTAGGCCGCTTTCTATAATAACGCCGTTGTACTCATTCTTTACATTGTACAGCTGGTTATCTTTCTTCAGGAACTGTGGCAGCACAAAAGCAGCAACACTTCCATCTTCCAGTTTCTTGGCCTGGGCTACTAGCTTTATTTCGTAACCTTTTTCTTTGGCGTAGGTTGCATCATGGGCGTGCAGGTTCTGTATGCCGGTATGTACAATTTCTTTGGGCAATGCTACCGTACCATAGGCATGTGTTAGCAATATGGTAAGCTTGTTCACCGCATCAATACCTTCTACATCAAGGGCAGGGTTACTTTCTGCAAAGCCTTCCTGCTGCGCCAGTTTCAGTGCTGCTTCAAACGTAAGGCCGTCTTCTGCTATACGGGTCAGTATGTAGTTGGTACTGCCGTTCACTATACCGCTTATGCCTTGCAGCAGGTCGTTATCATAGTATTCTTCCAGGTTGCGTATTACAGGGATACTCGCACAACATGCAGACTCATACAGGAATGGAGTATGGTAGGTGCGTTGTAGCTCCAGTAGCTCGTCCTGGTGCTCGGCTATCATTTTTTTGTTAGCGCTCACCACGCTTTTCTTATTGCTCAGCGCATCGCTCACTATTAGGTATGCAGCATCGGCATCGTCTATCAGCTCTACAATTACATTGATGTTGTCATCCCTCAAAAGGTCCTGTGGGTCTGTTGTAAACAGCTCGGCAGGAGCATTCCTTTTTTTGTCTGCATGTTTTATACACACCTTGCGTACCTGCGCATTCAGCGATTTGTTCGTCTGCAAAACGCGATACAGGCTCTCGCCCACTACACCAAATCCAAATAGGCCTATGTTCAGTTTTGTTTCATTTTGTTCTGGCATTACTATGGTCGTTTATTATTATTGTTGTTATTGTTAAATTGGTTGATTCTTCATTTCAATTATCTGCTATCCACATCGTCATAGCATTAGAGCACTGCGCTTTCATATTTGTGTGCTGTTACTGTTTTAGTAGGTATTACTTTATCCAGCGCCTGTGCTATGTCTGCTATCAGGTCTTCTGCATCTTCAAGGCCTACACTCAGGCGTACCAGGCTGTCAGCAACACCGGCTGCATGTCTTTTTTCAGCAGGTATGGTTTTGTGGGTCATGTTTGCGGGGTGGCAAAGCAAACTTTTTATACCACCAAGGCTTTCGGCCAGTTTAAAATAACGTGTGCCGCATACTACATCTTTGGCAGCCTCAGCCGTATCTATTTTTAGTGTAAAAGAAACTATACCCCCAAAGCCACTTGCTTGCTCCGCAGCTATATCATGATTGTGGTGTGTGGCCAGGCCGGGATAATAAACCTTATCAACAGCCGGGTGTGTTTGCAGGAACTCTGCCACCGCCTGTGCGTTTTTACAATGCTGCTGCATGCGCAGGTATAAGGTCTCTACTCCGCGTATCACCAGCCAGCTATCTTGTGGGCCCAGTATAGCGCCACTGGCGTTCTGGTAAAATTTTATTTGTGCACCCAGTTCTTCTGTCTTGCATACTACAAGTCCTGCTATCAGGTCGCTGTGGCCGCCTATGTACTTGGTTGCGCTATGTACCACTATATCAGCCCCCAGTTTTATAGGTTGTTGCAAAGCTGGCGATGCAAAGGTGCTGTCCACACACAGCAATATGTTATGCTGTTTTGCTATAGCGCCTATGGCAGCTATGTCGCTTATTTTTAGTGTGGGGTTGGTAGGTGTTTCCAGCCATATCAGCTTGGTAGCGGGTGTTATGGCTTTAGCTACATTGTCTGCATTGGTAGTATCCACATAGTTCACAGTAATGCCAAACTTGGCATATACCTGCGTAAACAAGCGGAAAGCCCCGCCGTATATATCGTCCACTGCAAGTATCTCATCACCGCTTTGCAACAGTTTCACTACTGCATCTATAGCGGCAAGTCCGCTGGCAAATGCGGCGCCTGTTTTGCCGCCTTCAAGAGTAGCTATTATTTTTTCAAGCGTGGCTCGTGTTGGGTTGTTGCTGCGGGCATAATCATAGCCACGATTCACTCCCGGCTCATCTTGCACAAAGGTTGAGGTCTGGTAAATTGGTACTGAAATGGAGCCTGTTAATTCATCTACCGGAATACTGTGTATCAGGTTGGTTGCATTGCTCATTGTCTGGTATAAATTAAATATGGTTAAAAATTGTTTACAATTTTCCATACCACTTACCAGGAAATTACCGGGAGAACTTCTGTACACGTCCAGGAAACCTGTGCGCATAAAAAAAGCTCCACCGATAAATCAGAGGAGCTTAAGTTATATTGAGAAACGCGTGCACACGTTATTCAGGCAAACTAATCATTCTGACTTATCTACCCCACTTTTACGTGGGATGGAATTAGCACCAGTTCTCAATTTTCATTGAGGAGGTTGCTAAGGCTTCACAGGGCCATGACCCTCTGCCTTTCTTGATAAGAGATATTAAAGAACTGGCACAAAGGTAATGGTACAAAATTCAAACTTCCAAAAAATATTTTAAAAAACCCGCAAAACCATTGCTGGTAGCGGGTTTGGTATTCAATGATATTTTCCAGTCTAAAAACTACTCACCTGCATTCTCTTCTTCTTCAAATTCATCTTCATCATCGTACATGTCGTCTTCTTCAATAACCTCTAGTGCAGCCGATACAAAGTTCATGGTAGGGAACGCGCCATCTTCTTCGCTGTACCATTGTGTTTGCACTGTTTCGCCGTTCTTGGCAATAATCGTCATGGGGATGCTTCCCGATTTTAGCAATACGATGTCTCCAATATTCAGTTCCATAGTTTTGTGTTTAAGTTGGTTAAAGCTATGTAATGTTACCCGCACGCCAACGGTAAAAAGGAAATGATTACTGAAATTTAACGCGCTGTATGTTTTGTTATTTTTCTACTTTACATACACATACTTTATGCTATGGCGCGCCTCACACAGGATAAACTCCTTCATATTTTCCATACGCTGAAAAACGAATTGAAACCTTACGAAAAAAGGCGCTGTAAAGGCCCGTTTTGACATGGAAGGCAAATATGAACTTGTATCCGAAAAAGAGGGTATAGTAGCGTTGGGCAAATCACGCAAGGAAATGGATTTCAGTGCATTAATTGTACAAAGTGGCTATGTAGGTTTCTACTTCATGCCTATCTATTGTAGTGATGCCATCCGTCTGCAGCTGTCACCAAACTTACTGAAGCTCCTGAAGGGTAAATCTTGTTTTCACATTAAAGCAGTTGATGATGCTCTTTTGACTGATATAAGACACGCACTAAAAGTAGGCTACCGAGGATACGAAAAACTCGGCTGGGTATAGCGTTTCACTTCATACACGGCTTTCCGCACGTCATTTGGATTTTCTTATACCCCCTAACGTTAAATCTATAAATACCAAATTCTACCTCCCGTTATATATCCGTAAATTTGCATTGTAGATATGGAACCGATAGTAAATAAAGTAGCTGAAAGTGGTATTGTTACGCTCGATCTGGCGCAATATGTACCTGTAGATGAGGACTTGGTGTTATTCGATCTGAAACCATTCCTGTACATGGAACTGATACTGCGCGAGAAAGATTACCGGGCAGCATTGCAAACTCACGACTGGGCACAGTATGCAGGCAAACAAGTGGCGCTAAGCTGCACGGTAGATGCTATAATACCCGTATGGGCCTATATGCTGGCGGCCAACTACCTGGAGCCTGTTGCTAAAAGTGTATATTTTGGTACCATTGAAGAACTGAAGAAGAGCATTGTACTGAATGGCATAAACAACATAAACATAGAAGAATACACAGACAAGCGTGTAGTGATAAAGGGTTGTGGCGATACCCCCATACCCGACGCTGCATACGTAGCGGCCACTTACCACCTTAAACCTGTGGTTAAGTCCATCATGTACGGTGAGCCATGCTCTACAGTA
>JABDEZ010000093.1 GCA_013286835.1 Bacteroidota bacterium | reverse complement strand
TCCTTTTGCTTTTCTTTAAGATCATCAGTTTCACCTTTTTTGTTACTGGGTTGCTGCTTATTTATGCAATCCCTGTATGTATTCTTTTGCTGATAACGGTGCAGTCCGAAAGCCAAATTATTTCCTTTAAATGGCGTGCTTTTACTAAAAATGAATATGGAACGATGTTCCATTTTTCATGGTATCATCTACTGCTTTTTGCTTCTGTATATCTTATTGGGAGCATAGACGTATTAATGCTTGGCGCAAAAGATAAGGTAGGCATGGAATCATTGCCAGTATATAAAATAGCGCTTTACCTCATTTCTCTAATGCTCATACCCAGTTCTGCAATGGCGGTAGCCTCCTACCCCATGCTGAATAAAGCATACATTAACAATGCACACGATGAACTGCAAAGCTTATTTAAAAGATCGGCCATTAATATTTTGCTGGTAACCCTTGGAGTAGTGACTATACTGTTTTGCAACCTGCACAATATAGATATGTTCCTGGGCAAGGGGATAGGTTACGAGCAATTGCTAAAAATATTTTCCATCCTTATGATAGGCCGCCTTATAGATGTAGCAACAGGCCTTAATAACGAGCTTATAAGTATTTCCAGGTATTACAAATTCAGCTTCCGTATTTCTATATTACTAGTGGGGCTTGTCTTTGTATTCGATTACCTGCTTATTCCCCGGTATAGTGTGTATGGGGCTGCATGGGGCGCTACGATTGCCTTTGGTGTTTTTAATATTTTGAAATTAGCTTTTCTTTGGAAAAAACTAAAAATACAGCCATTCAGTTATCATACATTGATGCTTTTTGTTGCCATACTGCCTGCTCTAATAGCAGGGCTATACCTACCGTTCGTTATGAATAAATATGCAGATCTCATGGCCCGCTCGCTTACTATAGCAGTTATCTATGCAGGCATGCTATTGTGGCTAAAGCCATCTCCCGACCTTACCACCTACCTGGCCAGTGTAAAAAAAGATAAAAGATTGTTTTAATTGCATTTGCGGATTTTCATTATATTTGCCTACACTGCTTTCCGGGGTATTTTCTTTACGCCAGGGCAGTACGGCACACTTGCCGCTCAAAACAAATCTTTGGCATACCTTTTACAACTGAGTAGCAGTAATTGATCTACTACACAAACCGGGTGTTTTTTATCCCAACAAATTATTATACCAATATCATGGAATTAGAATACAATACCAGCCGCAGCAGGATGCTGATGCCTGAATATGGACGTAACGTGCAGAAAATGGTGGAATTTCTCCTCACTGTTGAAGACCCCGAAAAGCGCCTGCGCAATGCAGAAACCGTAATAGAACTTATGGGTACGCTGAACCCCCACCTGAAGGTTATAGAAGACTATAAACACAAGCTTTGGGACCACCTGTACCAAATGACAGATTTCAAGCTTGATGTAGCATCTCCCTACCCACCGCCTACACCTGAATCTGTATTTAAAAAACCTGAAGTATTGCCTTACCCACAAGAACAGGTACCGCATCGCCACTTGGGCAAGAACCTGGAGGCCCTAATGCAGAAAGCTATTGCCGAAAAAGACCCTGAAAAGAAGCGTGGCTTTACACAGGCTGTAGGTTACTATATGAAGCTGGCGTACACAAACTGGCATAAAGAACCTGTACACGATGATATGATCAAGAACGAACTGCGTGAACTTACTGGTGGGCAGCTCATTTATGAAACCGGTGGATACCGCGTACATTTTGACAACAACAGACCCAACAATTTCAAGCAACGCAATAACAACAACAATACCAACAGCAATAACCCTAACAACCGCAATTTTAAGGGCAATGATAACCGCAACCCTAATCAGCGTAATGCACAGGGCGGGAACAATGCCAATGCCCTCAATGCTTCTGGTGCCGGTACAGGCTACGGTAATAATACTTTTAATAAAAACCGTAAATTCAACAAGAATAAACCTAAGTCATAAGCACACCCGCCGATGAACAGCTTTGAAATACATGGCGGCAAGCCGCTAAAGGGAGAGATCACCCCACAGGGCGCTAAAAATGAAGCGCTACAGGTTTTATGTGCTGCACTGCTCACCAGCCAGCCGGTAACCCTGCACAACGTGCCGGATATTGTGGATGTAAACATGCTGATAGAGTTGTTTGAAGATATGGGTGTTAAAATAAAACGCCCCTCACCCAATACAATAAAACTACAGGCAGATAACATAGACCCCGAGTACTTCAGAGCGCATAGTTATAAGAAAAAATCGGGCCGACTACGTGGTACGGTTATGCTGGCAGGACCTATGCTGGCACGTTACCACAAAGCTTATATACCGCAGCCAGGCGGCGATAAAATAGGTCGCCGCAGGTTAGATACCCATATACGTGGTTTTGAAAAACTTGGTGTGCACTTTATTTACGATCAGGATGAACAACAGTTTAGTCTTACCAGCCACAACCACGAGCGATTAAAAGGTGCCACCATTATGCTGGACGAACCATCTGTGACAGGCACAGCCAATATAATAATGGCTGCTGTGATGGCTGAAGGGACAACTACCATATACAACGCCGCATGCGAACCCTATGTGCAGCAGTTGTGCCATATGCTCAACAGCATGGGTGCGCGCATCAGCGGCATCAGCTCTAACCTGCTTACCATAATAGGAGTGGAACAATTATATGGCTGCGAACA
The DNA here is from genome assembly GCA_013286835.1 of Bacteroidota bacterium. GTDB lineage: Bacteria > Bacteroidota > Bacteroidia > Chitinophagales > Chitinophagaceae > JABDEZ01. The sequence goes on along the minus strand of JABDEZ010000093.1, from coordinate 6,894 downwards.
CCGCCTGCTGGCTGATATGATAGAAGTAGGTTCTTTCATAGGCCTTGCTGCGATGACCCAGAGTGAGATCACTATTAAGAATGCTAATGTGCAATCATTAGGGATCATACCTGAAACTTTTGAGAAACTAGGGATCATCCTGGAGATCAAAGGTGATGACATCTATATACCGGCACAAGATCATTACAAGATCAACAAATTTATAGACGGCTCTGTACTCACTATTTATGATCATCCATGGCCTGGCTTTACGCCAGACCTTTTAAGCATAATACTGGTAGTAGCCACACAGGCTAAGGGTACCATATTGGTGCACCAAAAAATGTTTGAAAGCCGCCTCTTCTTTGTAGATAAACTTATAGAAATGGGTGCACAGATAGTACTTTGCGATCCGCACCGCGCGGTAGTAATAGGATTGGATAAACAGATGCCATTAAGAGGTATCAATATGGTATCGCCCGACATCAGGGCAGGGGTAGCTTTGCTTATTGCAGCGCTTTCTGCTACCGGCAAAAGCACTATCCAGAACATCATGCAGATAGACCGTGGATATGAACGTATTGATGAGCGTCTTAATGCACTTGGCGCCAGCATTAAACGAATATAGATATAAAAGTAAAAGGCCGGTATGTACCGGCCTTTTACTTTTATTCATCAGTACCTATTGCAGCTTTACCTTGTCAGGCATCACTATAGGTATTGTTTTTTGTTCTTTTATTTTACCAAAGCCACCCAGCACATTGCGCAGATTATGGTAACCGTGGCGCTTTAAAATAGATGCGGCTATTACCGACCTGTAGCCACCGGCACAGTGTACATACAGGTTATTATCACTGTCTATCATGGCCACATTTAAGGGATCCATCAGGGTATCCAGTGGTACATTGGTGGCACCTTTTACATGTCCGTTTTCAAACTCAGTTTCTTTACGCACATCTATCACTTCCAGGTTCTGGTCAAAAGGTATGTCCATAGCCAGTTCATCTGCCTCAATGTCTATGATCAGATCTACAGTTTCTCCACTGTTCTGCCAAGCTTCAAAGCCACCTTCCAGGTATCCCTGTACATTGTCAATGCCTACACGTGCCAACCTTGTTATGCTTTCTTTTTCTTTGCCGGGGTCTGTTATCAGTATTATAGGCTCATTAAATGGCAATAAGCTACCAGCCCATTCCGCAAAGCGCCCATCAAGCCCTATACTTATAGACTCCGGTACAAAACCAGATGTGAATACAGCAGAGTTCCGAGTATCCAGCACCAGTGCACCATCTTTTATTTTTTGTTTAAAGTCGGCCACACTTAGTCCATTCATCCCTTTTTCCATCACCTCATCTAGAGTATCGTAACCTTTTTTATTAATGCCGGCATTGAGTGGAAAATATGCTGGTGCGTCGGCTAATCCTGAGGTCACTTTCACTATAAAAGTTTCCCTGTTCATATCCTGCAGTGCGTAGTTGGTCAGCTTTTGGGTACCTATGGTGCTAAAGGTTTCAGGTCCCAGGTTTTTACCGCAGGCAGATCCCGGACCATGGGCAGGATAAACTATCAGGTGATCGGGCAATGTCTTTATTTTTTCCTGTAGCGTATCGTACATGATGCCTGCAAGCTGTTCTTTACTCATGTTACCGCTAAACAAATCGGGTCTGCCTACATCGCCTACAAACAGCGTATCACCCGTAAATATGCAATAAGGCTCACCTTGCTCATCGTACAGCAGGTAGCTGGTACTTTCCAGCGTATGGCCTGGTGTGTGTATCGCTTTCAGTTTCAGATTGCCTATTTCAAATATTTCGCCATCAGTAGCTTTATGCACTTTAAATTTAGTGTCAGCTCCCGGACCAAATACTATTGGTGCCCCAGTTTTTTTAGACAACTCTATATGCCCGCTTACAAAATCGGCGTGGAAATGCGTTTCAAATATGTATTTAATTTTCACCCCTTCTTCTTCAGCCATCTTAATATAGCCGTCCACATCTCTTATGGGGTCTATAATAGCTGCCTCGCCATTACTTGCTATGAAGTAGGCTGCCTCACTCAGACAATTGGTATATAACTGTTTTACTATCATTTGCTCCTTATAATCAACAAAACTCCTAATAAATTACGAAATAAGAAAATGACTTTCATCAGTTTTCTTTATAGGCAGGGCAGGCAAAAAATGCTGGAAATATGTTAAACTTCAGACATTACACGGATACAGCCTATGCTTTAGCCTGCCGCTCCTGATACAACACCTTTATAAGGCCATCTGCCAGGCCTATTTTGGGCACATATATCTCATCGGCATTTGCCCACCGCATTACAGATATAAACACTTGCAAGGCAGGTACTATTACATCTGCACGGTCGTCCCTGAACTGGTACAGGTGTTTACGGTCTTCTATGCTGGTATAGCTGAGTTCTTTGTAATAGTCTTTAAGCAGATCAAGCGGCAGGGGTTTACCCTCTTTACGCTTGCTGATAGAGAATATCTTATTGATGTTACCCCCGGTGCCTATGGCTTCTATAGGCTGATAGTCGCGCACATGGGTTTTTATATACCACTTCATGTGGTCCCACTGCTCATCGGTCACTTTATTACGCAGCATGCGTATAGTCCCTATGTTGAACGATTCTTTAAAAATAGTGTGGTTTTGAGAAAACAACGTTACTTCAGTGCTTCCACCTCCTACATCGATATACAGATAGCTCTTGTTGAGGCTTAGATTTTCGGCAATGTGGGTTTCATAAATAATATTTGCCTCTTCCTGGCCACTTATTACCTGTATATCCAGCCCGGTTGCCTGCTTCACTTCAGCCAGTATCTGCGGGGCATTACTGGCATCGCGCATGGCCGATGTAGCACAAGCTTTTACGGCTTCCACTTTGTAGATGTTCATCAGGTGCTTATAGGCCTTCAATGTTTCTATAAGCTGGCGCTTTTTCTCGTCGGATATGAAGCCATTATCAAACACATCAAACCCAAGCCTCAGCGGTATGCGCAGCAGGTTGAGCTTGGTATAATCCACAGTACCGTCTTTATAAACAGATGTTTCTGTTATCAGTAGGCGGGCTGCGTTACTACCTATATCAATTGCGGCAAGTATCAATCTGTTTTCTGTTTGTTTTGCAGGTAGCTGTAAGTAGCCAACTGCGATCTGTTAATCGGTTCCCCTTCTTTACGTGCTATGTACTCGTTTTTCTGTTCATTATCTAATTTACGCCCTTTCACGTTTTCCGCAAGCTGAATATTCAAAATATCTATCAGTTCCTGCTTTATCAATGGGTCAAGAATAGGACATGCCGCCTCTACCCTATGATCGAGGTTGCGCACCATCCAGTCTGCCGATGATATGAACACCTGCGGGTTGCCACCATTATGGAATACAAACACACGGGCATGTTCCAGGTACTCATCTATAATGCTTATTGCGTGCATATGCCCTTTAAACACTTTTTGCTCTGTGTAGGCACAGCATATACCTCTTATAATAAGGTTTATCTCAACCCCAGCTGCTGCTGCCTCATATAACTTGTCTATCAGTATCTCATCTACCAGGCTATTTAGCTTTATTGTTGCGCTGGCGGGTTTCTTCTTTTTGGCTGCCCTTATCTCTTTATTCAGCTGATTTATGAATGTACGCCTCATATTGATCGGCGATACCGGTAATGTTTTGCAGTTTTTGAGCAGTGGCAGCTTCTGTACCGGATCTTCTAAAAAGTCAAATATCCTGTTCACATCAGCCATTATATTGCGGTTGGTGGTCAGCAGGCAGTGATCGCCGTAGTAGCGGGCCGTATTCTCATTGAGGTTGCCGGTAGATACAAAACCATATTGTTTTGTGCGGTTAGCTTCTCTCTTCTTTATCACACAAAGTTTTGCATGTACTTTTAGTGCAGGATGGCCTAATACCACTTTCACACCTTCTTCTTCCAGCCGCTCCTTCCACATCATATTGGCCTCTTCATCAAAGCGGGCACGCAATTCTATAACTGCAGTTACCTGTTTGCCATTGCGCACGGCATTTATAAGCGCATTTACTATTTTGGAATCCTTAGCCAGCCTGTAGCATGTGATGCGTATGCTTTGCACCAGCGGATCGATAGCGGCCTCGCGTAACAAATCTATTATAGAATCAAAAGAATGATATGGAAAATGCAGCATCACATCCTGTTTTTCCAGTACGTTCATAATACGTACCGGTTGTTTGAGTAAAGGATGCACAAAAGGCTGCTGGCGGGGTTGCAGGTCTTTAAAAACCTTGGAAGGGAAATTCATAAAATCCTTAAAATTATGGATCCTGCCCCCCGCTATAAGGTTATCTTTTTTGGTAAGCGACAATCTTTTGGTCAGGTACTTCAGCAATGTTTGGTCTATCTCCCTATCGAAGATAAAGCGTGTAGCTCGCCCCTTCTTCCTATTCTTTATCCCTTTTTCCAATTCATGAATGATGTTGGTGTTTACATCATTATCAATTTCCAGTTCTGCATCGCGCGTTACCTTTATTATGTAGCCTGAAAACTCACTGAAACCGAATGGCGCGAACAATGCATGCAGATTGTAACGTATAATGTCTTCCAGCAGTATTATATCAGTATGGCCATGCTCTGAGGGCAAGATCACGAAGCGTGACAATGTTTTGCCCGGAATTTCTATAAGCGCATAACGCTGTAGTTTTTCTTTACCATTTTTGCCGCCCAGCACACACGCCAGGTATATAGATTTGTCGCGCAGCAGCGGCATTACCGGTATCGATTCTATCATCAGAGGTACGATCTCTGTACGTACCTTTTCTTCAAAATACTGGTTGACAAATATCTTTTGTTTGTCAGAGAGTTGGGTCTCATTTTTCATGTGTACCCCATCATGCTCCAACTCTTTTATGATGTTGGCATATACCTTATCAAATTCAGTTTGCTGCACTACTACAGTCTGCTGTATTTTACGTAATATCTTATCCGGGTTAGCTTCCAGGTGCATCTTCGCAGCTTTCCCCAGGAGTACCATCTTGTTTAGTGCAGCAACACGCACACGGAAAAACTCATCCTGGTTGTTGGAGAATATACCCAAAAACTTAAAGCGGTCGAAAATATGGTTAGACGGATCTTTAGCTTCCTGCAATACCCTGGCATTAAATGCCAGCCAGCTAAGGTCTCTTACTATGGTGTGTTTAGTGATGGTTTTCACAGTTTTTTACTTAAAGTGCAGACAAATGTAAAGAAGGCCGGTGAGCCAGTTTACTTTACAAGCTCCTATAGGTCAATTGTTTACAATTCCTTAATACGATTTATTAATGAAGTGGTGGAATAGCCCGATACAAACGGAACAATCTCTACCCTGCCCCCATTGCCTATTACGATATCTGAGCCAACGATACGGTCTATGCTATAATCCCCACCTTTTACCAGTACATCGGGCAGTATGAGCTCTATAAGCTCTAAAGGAGTAGGCTCATCAAAAAGGGTTACAGCATCTACACATAGCAGTGAAGCTAGTTGAAATGCCCTGTCGTTTTCATGATTTATGGGTCTTTCAGGGCCTTTGAGTGCACGTACCGAAGCATCTGTATTAGCACCTACTACCAGCATATGGCCAAAACTTGCAGCTTTTGCCAGGAGGTCGAGGTGACCATAATGCAATATATCAAAGCACCCGTTGGTAAACACAATACCGCGCCCTCTGGTGCGCCATGCATTGCATCTACATACCAGCGCTTCCCGGCTTAGTATCTTGTCTTGTATCCAGCGGGCTTTTTGCATAATTGTTCCTGTTATAGATGGGTAAAAGTATGAAGGATAAAATACCCAATATAATAATAATGCCTGTTTGCACTGCCCATGCTACCCAGCCAAATGCCAAGCCCACATTATGGTCTATATTGTAGGCCAGCAAAATGCCTGCTACTGCTGCGGGGTATGCACCTATTCCACCCTGGGTCAATATCATACCAAAGCTGCCAAATACAAGCACTACAAAGGCAACCAGCATACTGAGATGATCTGTGGCGGGTAGGCATTTAAAGCCAATGTATATCTGCAGCATATACATGATCCAGATGAGGAAGGTGTAACCTATAAATTCCCATCTCTTTTTCATATGCAGGATGGATCTTACTCCGTGCCCCATGTTTTTGATGAAGCCGCCTACCTTATTCCCTTTATTTTTCCTGTATATAACAACAGCAATAATAATAAGTACAATGAGCCCCAAAATGCCTATGAGCACATCTTTTGTCTTACTGCTTGCATTGGCCAGGCGCTCATTAATAAAGCCGCCCAACACATGCCCTTGCAATATGAATGCAAGGGCAATAATGATACCCAGGCAAAGTACGTCAAATGCCCTTTCAGCAAGTATGGTGCCCACCATTTTATCGGCCGGTACCTTTTCATACCTGGCCAGTACGGTACACTTGGCTACCTCGCCTGCACGTGGCAGTACCAGGTTGGTTATATAACCTATAAGTACGGCAAAGGTGATGTTTATGGTAGAAGGGAAAATACGCAGCGGTTCCAGCAGTAGCTTCCAGCGCAAGGCACGAAAGTAGTGAGAGAAGAAACCAACCACAAGTATGAGGAAAAGCAGAGGGATCCGAACACTTTTGATAGACGAAAACATTTCTGCCTTATCCTGTGTGGTCAGCTCGTTAAACATATAAACAATGATGACAACTCCCAGCCCCAGGAAGATAACATACTGTAAAAGAGTGAGCAGGATTTTTTTCATCTATAGATCATTTATTTTTCAATTGCGTGGCAGATACCAAGCATCAAAAATCCTAATTCAAAGTTAACCCTCACCTTCCATAACGGAAAGTTAACACTTACAAGCTATTGTCTTCTTTCGGGAATATTATGACCGGCTTATATTCTTTTGCCTTCTCAAAATCCATTGTGGCATACGATATTACAATT
>JABDEZ010000092.1:125-10029 GCA_013286835.1 Bacteroidota bacterium | reverse complement strand
AGGCATGCAGGTTGGGTAAATGACATAAACGAAACCCAACATACTATAGTTGACTTCCCAATTATTGCAGACCACGACCGCAATGTGGCCAGCCTGTACGATATGATACACCCTAATGCATCAGAAAACTTTACTGTGCGCAGTTTGTTTGTAATTGGCCCTGATAAGAAGGTGAAGCTAACTATTACCTATCCGGCATCTACGGGACGCAACTTTTTGGAGGTACTGCGTGTTATAGATAGCCTGCAGCTTACTGCCAACTATAGCGTAGCTACCCCTGCCGACTGGAAGCAGGGAGAAGAGGTGATAGTGGTGCCAGCAGTATCTACAGCTGATGCTGAAATAAAATTTCCCAAAGGATTAAGAATTGTAAAACCTTACCTTCGTTATACGCCGCAGCCCGATTTGAGCTAAGGCTAAAGATTTTTCCCTTTCAGTGTGCGAACGAAAAAGCCTGTCACTTTTGTGGCAGGCTTTCTTTTTATAATATATTTCCTTAAATAATTATGCTATGGTTATGCTCTCATCCAGGTAAACGTCCTGTATGGTTTGCAACAGGGATACACCCTCAGCAAATGGCTTCTGGAAGGCTTTACGGCCACTGATGAGACCCATACCACCTGCACGCTTGTTAACTACAGCTGTAGTTACTGCTTCCTGAAGGTCTGTAGCGCCCTTAGACTCGCCACCTGAGTTGATAAGACCTACACGGCCCATGTAGCAATTAGCTACCTGGTAGCGGGCAAGATCTATAGGATGATCGGTAGTGAGCTTGCTGTAAACCAGTGGGCTGGTTTTACCAAAGTTGATGGCAGTGTAACCACCATTGTTGGTAGGCAATTTCTGCTTAATGATATCGGCCTGTATGGTTACCCCCAGGTGATTGGCCTGGCCGGTAAGGTCTGCAGCTGTGCTGTAGTCAACACCATCTTTCTTGAAGCCATTGTTGCGCAGGTAGCACCAGAGTATAGTGGTCATACCTAGTTCATGAGCATATTCAAAAGCTTTAGACACTTCTATTATCTGGCGTGCGCTTTCTTCTGAACCGAAGTATATGGTAGCACCAACAGCTGTTGCCCCCATGTTCCATGCATCCTTAATGGTGCCGAACATGATCTGGTCGAACTTGTTGGGGTAAGTAAGAAACTCGTTGTGGTTGATCTTTACAATGAAAGGTATTTTGTGAGCGTACTTGCGGGCTACCATGCCCAACACGCCGTATGTAGATGCTACTGCGTTGCAACCGCCTTCAATAGCAAGCTTCACAATATTTTCAGGATCAAAAAACATAGGATTGGGTGCAAAAGATGCGCCAGCACTGTGTTCTATACCCTGGTCAACAGGCAGTATAGATACATAACCAGTGTTGGCCAGGCGACCATGGCCCATTATATTATTGAGGCTACGCAACGTTTGTATATTACGATTGCTGTTGCCCCATATAGCATCCAGGTGGTTGGGAGACGGTGTGTGCAAAGTCTCTTTCGGGAAAGTGTTGCTGGTGTGGTTTAAGTAATATTCGGCCTTGTCGGCGAGTAATTCATGAATCTTGTTTGCAGCCATATGATACTGGTAGTTGTTTAAAAATTGACCAAAGGTAATAATAATGATATGAATAGCGATGATGCTATAAGAAAAACTTATGCAAGGTTATGTTATTAATAAGGCTGGGCAATGATTTACCCCATCACAATCTATTTTTCCCGATTGATGTATGGATCTACCAGGAATATTTTAAGACCGGGAATAGTATTTTTTGTCAGTTCGGGAAAAGAGTGGTCGTGCTCATCGCGGAGGTCCACTGCCTGGCCATCCAGTGGTTTAAAATAAAAAAAATAGTAGTTGACCCTGTAGCGGCGCATTTCGGCCAGCAGCACCTGGTGACTGAAATCGAAATGCTCTATAGAATAGTAAGGCATATGGGTGAGCAATGCTGTTACCGGGCAGCGGTTCTCACTCTCATTGCTGGTAAATGTACCCTGCAGGTGCAGCTTGTTTATTTCCTGCGCCTCTATATACACATCCTTTCCTTTGTTCAGCAGGGTTTTCATATCGTATATAGGGTACGTTATGTACGATAATGCAAATAATGCAACCAGCAGATAGTAAGGCTTTGGGGTAAGGTAGTTTTTTAGCAGCATGAGCCAGGTACCACCCAGTATCATAGAAGTATAGACCATGAGCCAGATGTAACGTGGCTCAAAATGCATAGCCAGGTAGCCTACAGGAATGACCAGCGAGGCACTGAACAATATTTTATGATCGGTTTGGAAAATGACCTGCATTTTTTTTGAAAAAACAGCGATGCCTGTGGCAACCAGTATGCTGACCAGAAAAAAACTGAGCTGCCCCATAGTAAGGAATGCCTGCATAAACGCATAGCCGCTGCGAGCACACTGCATAAAAAAAAGCTGGGGCGACTGCCAGATGGTGTAAAGATGCCCTTCGTTAATAGAAGGGTCTTCCATGCTATAAGGCGAATCAAAGTAGGGCGGAGGTATAAGGTGGTTGATGCCTTCTTTAAATGTTTTGTGACCGGTGATGGTCCATGAGCCGTTTATAGCGCCCGCATTACTGATCGCCCAGGTACCGTACTTCAAGTGCATAAGGTATATCCATGGCAACATGATAACCAGCATGGTGAGCAATACCGCTGCATATGTTTTAACATGCGCAAACAAAGGCTTGCCCTGTGCCTGGTTGAGCAACATTATGGTAACTGCCAGGTGCAACACTATGAAGTAAAAGGAATAGGTTTTAGCAAAGAAGGCAAGTGCACCTACCACACCGCAGAGTATCCATTTCCACCACGTGGTGAGGAAGTGGCGGGAACAGATAATGAGCAGGTATGCCAGCAGGAAAACTATTTGCCACAGGTCGTCGAACAGCTGCATATATACGCAATAGACCAAAAAAACTGGCAATACCGCCATAAGAGTGGTTACAATAAAAGCATCTAAACGGAAGCGGCGGAACATAAAGAACATGCCTGTGATAATGCCCATGCATGCCATTGCATTGGTAATATGCGCAGCAAAAAGGCCATCTATCCCATGCCGCATGAACAGAGAGACCAGGAAGGGATGAAAGGGACTCCAGAGGCCATTTACGGCCCTTAAAATATCGCCGGTTGCGTAGCGGTGCGCTATAGTAAGATATGCAACAGCATCTGGATCTATATAGTACCTGTAGTACGGATATGATACCACAAATAAAACAATGAACAGCAATATGCTTACCAGTAGAGCCGCGAAGCCTGTTTTACGAAAGGTATGCTGTGTTGTATCTATTGCCATTCCTGCAAATTAAGGAAACTGCGGGAGGTGTGAATAGGAAATGGGAAATTAATAGTTTTCAACAAGCTCACTCAAATATCCACTCGCCTGCACCAATCTACTACCGTACCAGCTAAACATTTCGCCATCTACTAATTGAACTTTTGCATTAGGCAATACCGCTTTTATTTCAGCAATGTGCTGGTCTTTGAAAGGATATGGCTCTGAGGAGAGGAGCACAAGTTGTGGTTGCAGCGGTATTAATTGTTGCAAGGTGATTTCAGGATAGCGAAGCGCATCTTTCAGCACATTTACCCAGCCCATATTTTCTATCGTATTGCTGATGAAGGTATCGCCCCCGGCACACATCCATGGATTGCGCCAGATGAAGTAAGCAACCGGGGTTGGAGTAGCCGCTCTTTTAATACCCGCAAACCCTTTAGCAATAGTATCTATTAGTTCTGCCGCTTTGGTTTCATCGTTTACCAACGCGCCTACTTGCTGTATCATGGCAAGTGCATCGCTCATCTTTTTTATATCACTGACCCAAACAGGATAATCTTTGGCAAGGGCTTCAATTTGTACCTGGTCATTCTCTTCTTTGTTAGCTATAATAAGGTCAGGCTGTAGTTCCTTTACTCTGTCATAATTCACATTCTTGGTACCCCCCACTCTTGTCTTACTCCTGAACCATTCTTCAGGATGCACACAAAATTTGGTTATACCACACACCCTGTCGCCCATGCCAAGATCGTACAACAATTCAGTTTGCGAGGGCACCAGGGATATGATGCGCAAAGGGCGGGTGGGAACAGCTATATTCCTGCCCATCATGTCTGTTACGTTATGCGTCACCATCGGTAAGCCTGCGGTAAAAGAAAAAGATAAAGAAGCTGAACAAAAGATCGGTAGGGAAAATGGGCGATGTAAACATATCGCGCTGGTAACGTACCAGGCCAAAATAAAGCGCCAGGTTAAGGCACGCTAAAAGTATGTAACCTATAGCTGCCCACTTGCGGCCATCGCAAGTAAATATCCAGAAGGTAGTATATGCCAGCATCCACAAGGGCTGCACCCACTCCATGTTTGCCGGTGTAGCAGTACGTGCCAGCCACAAAGAATAGAGTAGCCACAGTATGTGAAACAAAGCCACCAATGGAAATAACAATGGTGGCTTTGTGGTAAGTCCTTTTATAAATGTTTTTAGATTACTCAAAATAATTACCCTTTTGAAAAAGCGTTCAGTATATCGTACTTGGTAAGTATGTGGTACTGGCCGCTTTCGTCTTTTGCAAGTACAGCGCCATTGTCTTTATTTATGTAGTGGGTAAGGCGTTCCAATGGTGTGTTCATTTCCACTATTGGTATCTCCTTGTCCATAATGTCACCTACCAGTTGCTCGCGTACATCAGCATTTTCTATCAGTTTTTTAAACAGGCTGCCTTGTGTTATTGCACCGGTCATATTGCCGTTCAGCATTACGGGTACTTGTTCAATATCATATTTCTTCATCAGCTCCATAGCGTCAGATACTTTGCTGTTCTCATCTATAGTTACCAGCCTACGGTGACCGAGGCCACCTATCAGGTCGCCTACAGTGTCCACTTCCAGGAAGCCACGGTCCAGCATCCATTCATCGTTATATATCTTACCTACATAACGGCTACCGTGATCGTGAAAGATCACCACCACCACATCGTCTTTTTTCAGTTTATCTTTTAACTGGCGCAAACCTGCAATTACAGAACCTGCAGAATACCCCACAAAAATGCCTTCTTCTTTTGTTATCCGGCGTGCCATCAGCGCACCATCTTTATCGGTTACTTTTTCAAAATGGTCTATAGCTGCCTTATCATAATTCTTCGGCAGGAAATCTTCCCCAAAGCCTTCTGAAAAATAAGGGTGTACTTCGTTCATATCCAGCTCACCTGTATCGAACCATTTTTTAAGTAATGAACCGTAAGTATCTATAGCCCATACCTGTACGTTTGGATTCTGTTCTTTCAAGTACTTGCCGGTGCCTACTATAGTACCACCTGTACCAGCCGCAACTACCAGGTGGGTTACCTTACCATCTGTCTGGTCCCATATTTCCGGGCCTGTTTGCTCATAATGCGCCAGCCTGTTGGCCAGGTTATCGTATTGGTTCACATACCATGAATTTGGAGTTTCAGCAGCCAACCTGCGCGATACCTGGTAGTAAGATCTTGGATCTTCCGGATCTACATTTGTAGGGCAAACAATAACCTGTGCACCCAGTGCTTTAAGTATATCCGCTTTTTCTTTTGATTGTTTATCGGTAGTAGTAAATATGCATTTATAACCCTTTATTATGGCAGCCATAGCCAAACCCATACCTGTATTGCCCGATGTGCCTTCTATAATAGTACCACCTGGCTTTATCTTACCTTCAGCTTCAGCCACTTCCAGCATTTTTACCGCCATGCGGTCTTTGATGGAGTTGCCGGGGTTAAAGGTTTCTACTTTTGCATAAACAGCGCAGGGTAAACCCTCCACCACTTTATTCAATTTGACAAGAGGCGTATTGCCTATGGTCTGTAAGATGTTGTCATAAACACGCTTCATAAAAAGATACTTTTATTTATATACTGGAAGGCGAAGGTAAAATAAATACCCATCTGTTCAGACAGGTAAGGTTATTTGATAATAATGTAACGATCTATTTAGGAATAGGTCGCAGAATAGCAATAGCTCTATCAACAAACAATGATAGAATATAAAAGAGAAGCTTGCACTACCTATAACATGGATTATCAGTAGCCACTAATAATCCTTCTTTTTATTAAAAATGAAATGCACACCTGCGTATATGTCAAAGTTATTCAGGTTGTTGCCAATAACAGGAGAAAAGATACTTGCGCTGCCTATATAAAAAGGCCCCAAGTATAGCACAGCCCCCAAATTAGCTATTTTGTAGCTATTTGCCGTGAACGGCAAACCAAAAGAAAAATACTTCGATTCGTACCGGGGTGCAAGTGTGAACGATGTTACATAATGATCGCCATAAGCGTTGGTTACGGGTGAACGTAAGTTGATAAGTGACGCTGCATTCAGGTAAAACATCTTCCCTAATTTCAAATCCATACCCAGGTGCAATGCAGTAGGTAAAAACATTTTAAATTTATCCGATTTGCTTTTCTGGAGAACAGCGCTATCCGTCATCAATTGATTTATAACCTGGCCATAAGTATGATTGGGATCTTTATTTACATTATATATTTCATATGCCGTAGCATTGGGGTTAGTACTATAGCTGCCTGTTGTTGTAGAAGCGGTATATTTTATACTACCAATGTCTGTGATGGATGCTGAAAAACGCACCAGGTACCCGCGTGCCTGCCTACTCATGCCCTCTATTGGGTTATATTCGTACACCACCCCCATATCAAGCCCCATACCACTACCAGTGGGTACACTGCCAAATTTAGCAAGCGGAGCCCCTTTTGATAACCACGTATTTGCATAGGGGGTAAAGGCTACATTAACCCTCCCTGTAAGGTTACTGAGCATGTTATTCTGATCTACTGAAAAACCAGACTGCGGTACTGTTACCCCTGCCGCCGCGAAGCCCATCATATAATTCAGGGTAACGCCGCCAGTCAAAACATTTTCTTCGTTAGATGTAATGATGCCCCCGTAAGAAACGCCCAATTGCGCAAATAGCTGGTTGTTAAATGAAAAATTATTGAGGTTGTAATTTTTTGACGTGTCAGCAGGCTGGCCACCCATAAGCCTAAAGGCATCATTATTCAGGTTATCCATATTCAGCAGGTAGCGCAGGCGCGTAGATACTGCCACATAATACTTCTTTTTCACTTTGAAGGAAACTGCAGGGCCCAGAAAGTCTGCATTGCCATATATCACCTTGCTATCCTTGTTTGCCGACTTTATAAAAAAGGGATTACTCACCCCATTAAGTATGCTATTGATGCCCCCTTTTTTTAAGGAGTAAGCATTATTACCTACATAGCCACTGGCGCCTATTGCATTTATTTGAAAATCATCGTCGTTTACAACAAACGCAGGATTAGTGAACACATCGGTTATGACGTTATTACTTAAATTTAGGCCAATGTACCCTTGCGCTGTTGCTGTAATTCCGGGTAACAAGAAAAGCAAAGTCACCAGATAAAACTTAATTACCCTTAAAAATTCCATATATACCTATTAGTATAAAGACGATAAATATAAACAAAAGGTGTTGAAAATAAAACCACGGCATTTATAAAAGCTTATAAAACAGCACGCCATGAAAGATTTTAGAATTTAATGACGGATACATATAACAAAAGCAACGTCAGCCTTACTATTGATTTGTATCATTCATGTTCGCGATTGCTTATATTTGCGCCGTAATTTTATTTATCCATCAAAAATCATACGAAATGAAAGTAACTGTAGTAGGCGCCGGCGCTGTAGGTGCCACCTGTGCCGACAATATTGTTCGCCGTGAACTAGTTGAAGAACTGGTACTTGTTGATATTAAAGAAGGCTTCGCAGAAGGAAAAGCATTGGATATTACCCAGACCGCATCTTTGCTGGGCTTCGATACGCGTGTAACCGGCGTAACCAACGACTACACTAAAACAGCAAACTCTGACGTATGTGTGATCACATCTGGCATACCCCGCAAACCAGGTATGACGCGTGAAGAACTGATTGGAACTAATGCACGTATAGTAGAAGAAGTAAGCAAGAACCTGCTGAAATATTCTCCTGATACGATCATCGTAGTGATCAGCAATCCAATGGATACAATGACCTACCTGACATTGAAAGCAACAGGCTTGCCCAGGCATCGTGTTATAGGTATGGGGGGCATACTGGATAGCGCACGCTTTAAAACATACCTGCAAAAAGCGCTTGACTGCTCACAAAACGACCTGCATGCCACAGTAATTGGCGGCCATGGCGATACAACTATGATACCGCTTACAAGACTGGCTACCATCAACGGCACTCCGGTAAGCAATATGCTGAGCGCAGAACAACTGAAGCAAATAGCTGCTGATACTATGGTGGGCGGCGCAACACTTACCAAACTGCTGGGCACATCTGCATGGTATGCACCGGGTGCAGCAGGTGCGGCATTAGTTGAATCCATTGTTCGTAATCAGAAAAAAGTATTCCCATGCTGCGTATCGCTTGAAGGCGAATACGGACAGAATGATATATGCCTGGGCGTGCCTGTAGTAATAGGCAACAAAGGCTGGGAAAAAATAATAGACTACAAGCTGAATGCAGAAGAAACTGCAGAGTTCAACAAATCTGCAGAGGCTGTACGCAGTATGAACAAAGTGCTGGATACAATAAGTGCTTAAACAAACAGGATAGCAATAAGATAAAAAATGCAGCCGCCCCAACATAATTGGGGCGGCTTTTATTTTGATAAATACCAAATATTAGCAGATGACCAAGCCACACACATATAGAACAACTTATTAAATATAGTTCTACGGCCTATATTTAGGCCGTCATTTTTTTGTTTTTCAGAAAATGTTTCTATCTTTCGGTATCTTCTATTAACAAAATATTAAGGCTTTGAAACGAATAATACTCTCCTTTGCGCTGATCATACCAATGTGCGTTCAAGCGCAACAACATCATGAAATAGGATTGGACGTTGGAGTTGCTAATTATTATGGCGATCTGCAGAATAAAATCTTTCCAAGCTACGGCTATAAACCAACAGCCGGTATCTTCTATAAATATTTCCTCAGTCCGCATGTAGGCTTGCGTTTTGGCGCAAACTACGCTACTGTTACAGCTGCAGACAGCCTGTCTGATATACCTGCAAACAGGGCGCGTAACCTGAGCTTTGCATCTCATGTAATAGAAATACATGGTGGCCTTGAAATCAACTTCTTACCTATAGATATAGATAGGATGAAGGTAACACCATATGTATTTGGCGGTATAGGTGCGTTTTATTTTAACCCTTATGCACAAGCACCAGATGGCAGTACCGTATTTTTGCGCCCATTAAGCACAGAGGGCGAAGGCTTGCCACAATATCCTGATCGCAAGCCTTACAGCAACATTGCTGTAAGTTTCCCTTTTGGTGGTGGTATGAAATTCCTTATCGGTAAAACACTTGTAGTGACTACTGAATTGGGCTTCCGTTACACAACTACAGATTACCTGGATGATGTGAGTAAATCTTACGTGAACCTGGATACCTTATTAACTTACAGGGGCAAGCTGGCACAGCAGATGTCTTTCCGTGGCAACAAGGCTGCTAACTGGGATAAGAATTACCCAACCTATACCAATCAACGCGGTAACAGCAGCGCTAATGACTGGTACTGGTTTGGCAGTGTGGGTATAGCCATCTACTTCAGAACATTTGGCAATGTTAAGGACTACCTACAAGGCCGTTGCCCGGTATTCTACTCTAAATAATTATACCTCTTTCATAAAACGAAATGGGCTGCTCAATGAGCAGCCCATTTCGTTTACATACGTGAATAATAATTTCGTGCTCCAACCCAATTAAATGTCCTAACACCAAGATTTAGGCTTATACACATCCCATTACACATATCTATTCTTTGCCCAAAATAGCGAGCCTCAATTTTTATTGCTGTGCTACATTGGGTGGTCATTGT
>JABDEZ010000092.1:0-115 GCA_013286835.1 Bacteroidota bacterium | reverse complement strand
GCCGCCATGCGCTTCAACAATTTGTTTTGATATAGCTAGCCCTAACCCGAAAGACTGTTCCCCTGATGTCCCAGATCTTTTTGCCTCGGTGAACATATCGAATATTTTATCGTGC
>JABDEZ010000091.1 GCA_013286835.1 Bacteroidota bacterium | reverse complement strand
AAGGTTTACTGAACCGAGATGTAACGCAATCCATTACTTCTACCAATTTATATCCAGCATCAGTTACTAGTTCTAATATTAAAAAGCCTTTTGTCTCCAATTTTAAGATAAAAGTGCGTTATCTGGGTGGTGATTGTGCTTTTACAATTGCTGCTGTCCCATTCGTAAATGCTACTCCTTTTTTCGGTAATGATGTTAAAAAGAGCGTTTACTCTGTATTTTTAAATTCTTCCGACCATCATCTCATAAGTTTAAGGGGACCTCCCGTTTTTTGTTAGGCTTTTCTGCATTTATTGCGCATAATATTAATACTCGTATAAGAGTGCCTTACTGTATTTGAAAACAGGGCAGATATGCGCAGCTATACCGCTTACTATGTATAGCGCATCCACAAGCATTGAAAAATATTCTCCACTTAAAAAAATTAAAGATGAACAACCAATCATCCAGATATGCATATTTAATGGTTTGCTGCCTTTTTGTATCTACTCTTTTTTCGTGCAAAACTAAAGACAGCAATGCCGCACAGAATAATACCAATACACCATCGGTAAGTGTTGCGGCTACAAATACAGTGTCAGATAGTTTGCAGGCGCAGTACGACCGCGCAAGAGCGAAAATAGACGACCTGATGACCGAACGCAGCCGGATGGATAGCCAGTTGTCTATTAAGAACGCAGAGCTTGCTAAACTGAAAGGCAAACTGAAGCATGAACAGAAAACCAGCCATCAATATGCTGCAAAGCTGAAAAATGAAAAAAAGCTGGTGGAAAAACTAACCGGAGAAACCCGTGACTATGCAGATCGTATTGGCAGGCTACAATCGCAAAACGATATGCTGGCAGCACAAAAAGATTCGTTGTTGCATCAATACCTGGCATTGAAAGAACTGGGCTCAGTACTGCATGCTTCAAATATACGGCTCACTGCCCTGCACTTGAAACATCATGGAACTAAGGAAAAGAAAACGGTTAAAGCACGTAAGGCAAATATACTGCGCGTCAACTTTGATATAGATGAGAACCGCATTGCGGAGAATGGTACCAAGAAAATATACCTGGTTATTATCGGTCCAGATGGCCAACTGCTTAGTGACAACGTGATGGTGGCAGGTATGATGAGTACACCAGAAGGTAATAGTGTAAAGTATAGTGTGCTTAAAGAAATAGCCCTGAAAAAAGGAGAACCCGTGAAAGACGTAACGGTGGACTGGAAACAGGAAAATAACTACAAAAAAGGCATGTACAATATAGCTATCTATAACGGTGGTTATAAAATTGGCGGTGGTAGTGTAGATCTTATCTAAGCCAGTAGAACATGCTTTTGTGTAAATAGCTCAACCAAAACAGCTACAACATCTTAAATGGTCTTAAGTATGTGGGTGCGTTTGAGAAGGGGGTTATTCATAACTCCCTTTTTTATTTTTTACTTAAGCATAACAATTTTGGTTCGTTAATTGATAGAATAACTAAAAAAACATTTTCAGATGAAACAACTGAATATTCTTTTTTTGTGCCTATTAACTGCAGCAAGTGCACAGGCACATGCTATGCAAGACACTGCCTTGGTAATGGATAATGTAAGAGAAAAAATACTAGGAGAGATAAGGCAGAATTTTGACTATAAGAACAAAGCTATAGATAGCACAATAGTGCGTTTGGATGGCAGGGTAAGTAAGCTGGATAGCGTGATAAAGCTAACTGGAAACCCGCGTGAGCGCATGGATAAACTGTTGGAGCGTGTGCAGGTACTGGAAGAGAAACAAAAGGCTATGGAGCAGAACGAGATAAACGTTTATGAGGCCAACTACCAGAGTGCGGTCATCAACCTGGCATCTATGGACAGGGAGATAAAACCATTAGTGCTGTTCCACACTACAAGAGATTTTTTTAATGCACTTACAGAGACCGGCAACCCCATGACCTATGATGGCTATGCGGCAGGTTTTGTGAAATTTAAAGCATATATAGAGAAGATAAAAGACCACAGTGCAACACTGAAAGCAGTGAGCGAGGTAGTGCAATCTACAGGGAACATATCGTTTGGGATACCCTTGGTGGGCGCATACAGCCAGTTGCTATTTAGTGGAATGGCAGATTATGTGAACTCAATAGGGCATAAAAAAAGGGAGCAAAAAGCAGAAGCTGAAAAGATGTTTGCACTTACCACTACATTGAGCCAGTTTGCTACCGATAAGAACCTTGTGGAGAACGAATGGGGTGGCATAACCCAAAGCCTGGAAGAAATGCAGGTATATTACGACTCAACCCTGAACTGTAACCTGCGCATGGTAAATGTAAGCAGGTGTGACCTTACTAACGAATTTACCCGTGAAAGTGATGCCAGCAAACGGTATATATACCTTACTGTATTGCGCCAGAAAGCTGCAGATCATGTACTGGAAATGAAGGCAAAAAATCCTAAAGACTGGAAAGAAGATATATACTATCAATTGATGGATGTGCAGGCGCTGAAAATGAAGTATGGCGACCTAACCTACCGCATGCGTACGCACATAGACAAGTACAGCGTACTGATAAATAAATACAAGGCCAATAAAAACATTGGTACGCACGTAGCACAACTGGATGAAAAGTTGAATCATTTGAAAGCTACATTTGACGACGCGTTTGAGCCTACACAATATGTGCATGCTGCTACCCAGATGTATAAAGTGATATAAATAATGAGGGCGAAATAACTAGATGAAATTGATGACTTTATTTTGTTACTGCATAGGGTGATGGGGCTTAGTAAGCAAAAAAGTGGTACTAAGTTAGTACGCATAAGCAAGGCAGCCTTTAGCAAGGCAGCCTTTAGCAAGGCAGCCTTGCTTATATATAATCTCTGATATTTTAGCTTGCAAATTCTTCTGTGCCGTACACCTTAATTTCATTGTAGAGGGTATCGCGCTCTACAGGTGTTTTGCCAACGGCATGTATCAGATCGCAAAGATCTTCAGTGCTCATTGACGGGGTTTGTTCTTCACTGCCGGCCATACTATATATTTTGGTGGTATCGTCTATAGTGCCATCCAGGTCGTTTACTCCGAACGATAATGTGAGCTGAGCGGTTTGCCTGCCCAGCATAGGCCAGTAGGCCTTCAGGTTATGGAAGTTATCCATGAATATGCGTGCAATAGAATACAGCCTGAGGTCTTCAACAATAGAAGACTCAGCAATATGAGACATGTCGTTATCCTTATTGCGGAACTTAAGCGGTATGAAGCAATTGAACCCACCTGTTTTATCCTGCAGGTTGCGAAGGCGGTTCATATGATCTACGCGGTGGCTGAAGTTTTCAATATGTCCATAAAGCATTGTTGCATTGGTATGCATACCCAGGTTGTGTGCAGTTTCGTGTATGTGCAGCCAGCCGGTACCATCTACCTTATCGGCACAGATCTGCTCACGTACTTCAGGGTGGAATATTTCTGCTCCGCCGCCTGGCATAGATTGCAGGCCGGCATCTTTAAGCCGTTGCATGCCTTCAAGCGTAGTGAGTTTTGCTTTACGGAACATATAGTCCAATTCTACGGCTGTAAAGCCCTTTAGGTGCAGGTCTGGGCGATGAGTGCGTATTTCGCTCAGCAGTTCGCAGAAAAACTCCAGGTTCATCTTAGGGTGTACACCACCTACAATGTGCACCTCTGTAACAGGCTGTCCATCGTACTTGCGCACTATGTCCATCATTTGCACCTTTGTCAATTCCCATCCATCGTCGCGGTTTTTATAGAGGCGCGAGTAAGAGCAGAAGTTGCAGGTAAACATACAGACGTTGGTAGGCTCTATATGAAAATTGCGGTTGAAATATACTTTATCGCCATGCAATTGTTTGGCTATGTGTGCCGCCAGCGAGCCTACAAACCCCAGTTCTCCTTTTTCAAACAACAATACTCCTTCGTCCTCGGTTATGCGTTCTTTGTGTTGTACTTTTTCTGCAATGTGGAGCAGGTTCTTATCTAAATTTCTTTGTTGTAAAACTTGTTCTAAACTGAATGTTCCTGTCATTGTAAAATTATTTTCCCTGAAACCATGCCATTTTTGAAATAGCATTGCACAAAGTAAAGCCCTTTCTGCATACCATCCATATCAATAGTATAGATGGAGACGTTAGCAGATGGTATAATGGTTTTAACCACCTGCCCTAATACATTTATAACTGTTATTTTTTGTGATTGCCCATCATTGCCTATGTTGATATGTACCGGGCCATTTGTGGGGTTGGGAGATATACTGAATGTATTTATAGTGCTCATGTTAGCCACCGCAAGATTGGGGCAACCTTGCCCGGCCAGCACAGCAGGATGTGTAGTAAGGCTGTAAGACTCGCCACCCGATATTATATTTGATTGCATTTGCAATGCTTGTTCTTGCGTGAACAATAGTGCATAAGGATCATCTGGATAATCCATAAAGTTCATATACATAATGCCACTGGCGCTGTCTGAGCAATTATCTGTAACCGTAGGTAATGGCATGTTGTAGCTGCCTGAGTGTGAATTGCCCTCAGGAGGGGTATCTGCAATTCCGTCGTCTTTACCAGTGGGATCCCAAGGGCAAGCCCCATTATCATCGCCCCATGTATGCCATATTTCGAAGAAGTGGCCTATTTCATGGGTAAGGGTACGGCCACCCGCGGCCCCGTTCAGGAAGTATTGAACATTTGGGCTTTTGACACCAAAGCTCCCATAATTAAGTATTACGCCTTCTTCTGCTGAGGTAAAGCCTGATGCCCCACCTATGTAAGATAGAGGCACTGTAAGCCCCAATATGCCTGAAGGACTTGTTGGGTTAATAACCCAAACGTTGAGGTAAGTGGAAGAGTCCCAGATGTCGGCACCACCTGTTATGCTGTACTTGGCATTGCTAAAGCCCTGTTGTGAACCTGCTGTGCCATTATAATCGAACCCTGGAGCTGTAGTTGTATCGATTTCGAACCCTGAAGTGCAACCACCTGACGGTGTGAGTCTCGCTAGCCCGAATGTAATACCAACATTGCCATATACAGGTTTGAATGCAGCCGGTATAAGATAAGCATCTCCATTACCTGCGTTATAGTCGCGGTTCAGTACAGCTATCTGGCTATCGGCACGCTCTTGTATGCCTTCTATTCCCCCCAACTGGGCTATTTGTGCAGCATTGAGTACAATATGGAATATAATAGGAACTGTACCTGTTGATGTGGTTTTTTCTGCAGCGCCATATAGTTTTGCCTTTTTAAGTGCAGTCAGCTGGACGCTTTGTGCCGCCTGTATCCTGTCTAGTTCCGCTGCAAAGGCAGGATGACGTGCTATAATACTTTCCTTTAGCATCTGTGCGCCACACTTATCCTGGGCGAAGGCAGATGCAATACAAAGGTTGCAAAAAATTATAAGTAATATCTTTTTCATTAAACTATTAGACTATAACTCTACTATAAAGTTACACACATCATAGGTCACAGCAATATAATTTTACGCGTCTCGGTGGCATTGGTAAAGTAACAGGTGACAAAGTACATACCCCTGCCGAGTCCAGACATATTGATGGGGAAGTATGATGTTTGCTGTCCGATCATATTTTGATCAATTACTGTTTGCCCCACAGTATTTTTGATTATAACGTGCTGAAACCCGGTGGGCACCTGGTTAAAGTTGATGTAAATAAATCCTTTAGAAGGATTGGGGGTAATAATAAAACTATTGTCTGATACCGGAATAACGTTACCTGGATATTGAAGTACATCGGGATGTATGGTCAACTCATGCGATTCACCCCCTGGTCCTATTTCTGACTGCATTACCAGTATCTGATCGTGGGTGAACATGTTCATACAGGCGTCATCGGTATAGTCCATATAATTGTTGAACATGATGCCATTGCTCTGTCCCGGCACAGAGCATATGTCATAGACTGGGAATGTAGGGCAGCCGTAATTAGGTCCGCCTTCTGGTGGGGTATCTGCAATTCCATCATCCTTGCCACCATAATTCCACGGACATACTCCTCCATCATCGCCCCAGGGGTGGAATAGACCGAAATAATGTCCCATTTCGTGGGTGAGGGTGCGGCCAAGATCTATGTGGGTATAGAAGTATTCGTTAGGTGAGCTGCGGTGGCCGAAAGCAGTATAACTGAGTAACACCCCCATTTCGTTAACGGGAAAACCATTCACGGTATCAACAGTGAAGGATGGAGGCACGGTAAGCCCCAATATTTGAGAGGGTTGATTGCCATACTGGAGGAAATTAATGACCCATATGTTTATATACTTGCTTACATCCCAGGCATCAATACCGCCTGAGTCAGTATGCTTGGCAAAACCACAAGGATCGTTGGCGCTGGCATCAAAACCGGTAAGTGGGGTAGTTACAATATCCCAGCCATTGGTTGGTTTGCCATTGGGAGTAGTATGCGCCAAGGCGAATTTAATATTGACATTACCGTATAAAGGTTTAAATACAGACGGTATTAGAGTACTATCTGCGTTGCCACGGTTATAATCTTCGTTCAATATCTGTATCTGGCTGATAACACGGTCTGCAATGCCTGCGGAGTCATTAATTCTATGCAGTTGTGCAGTATCAAGTACAATATGGAAAATAACAGGTACGGTAACACTCAGCGTAACCTGACCGGTAGTTTTGGCATTGGCCAGGTTGCTTAATCTTTTTTGCAGATAGCTATCCAGTTGTTGCTGGAAGCTGGGGTTACGGGCAATAATTGCTTTTTTTGCAATGATGAAACCACACTTGTCTGCATTGGGCTGTGCATGCAACGAAAATGAACATAATAAAACAAACCAAAACAGCGCCTTCTTCATCTGGCAAAAGATATTGTTATAAAGTTAACGCTTTTTTGAGGATAATTTACCCGCAAGGTTATCCATGATGCGTACCAACTTTGATCAGGTTAATGGGAAATGTTGCGCAATTTCAAGACTGATCCGCAAAGGCAAATCTATCCAGTAGTAATAACAACAATAAAAGATAATTACTTGTTTTTCCGGTTGTTTATTTCATCGCGGATGTTGATGGCGCGTACATAATCTTCCTGGTCGAGCACCTGTTGGAGGAGTTTATTAAGATCTTCCAGGTTAAGGCTTTTGAGGTCTTTATCTACTGATGACGTAATTGCCGGCGATGCTGTTGGTGTCTGGCGGGTTTCAGCACTTTCTGTTGGTGTACCTTCCGTTTGGTCCAGGTAAAGACCGGCAGTTTCCAGGATATTCTCGTAAGTGAAGATGCGGCAACTAGCGCGAACGGCAAGTGCCAATGCATCAGAGGTACGGGAGTCTATTTCAACTGGTTCGCCCTCGTTCTGGCATACCAGTTTAGCAAAAAAGATGCCTTCCTCTAATTTATATATAATAACCTCTGTAAGCTCAATAGAAAAAGTGGACATGAAGTTTGAAAAGAGGTCGTGGGTAAGCGGCCTGCTGGGCTGCATACGCTCCAGCGCTACTGCAATTGCCTGTGCCTCAAACCCGCCTATCACTATGGGTAACCTTCTTAGTCCGTTTACTTCGCCAAGCACTACTGCATAAGAATGTGTCTGGGTGATACTATGAGACAAAGCCACAATTTCCAATTCAATCTTTTTCATCTATATCGATCTTTCAGAACTCAAAACTATAATGTGTGAAGATAATAATTCTTACTAAAATAACCATCTAAATAACTATCAAAATAGAGTTGGTGCATCATTTTGTATGGCAGCATCATTAGCAGTTACAGGCAAGGTTATTTCTTTAAGGTCGCCACCTGCTATACGTGTGCCAATGGTTTTCCAGCCGGTTATATCCACCAGTTCGTGCAGGGCTGTTTCCTGCTCGGTAAGTTCACTTTTTTTCTTTCCTGTTTTTATGATCACTACAGGTTCCTGCAACGTTGTCACAAATTGTAAGTAGTTGCCTTCGCCTTCTTTAATAACGCTGTATTTTGTTTTTAAGGTCTGGGTTTCCACCAGGAAACGTTTGGCATTATACTGGTCGTTTTTGGCATCGTAATACACGGCTGTCACCACTTTTTCGGGATTGAACTTTTCTATGAGCAGCAAATTATCGGCATCAAAACGATTGGTCAATTCAAAGTCTGTAAGCTCGTAGGTGCCATCTTTATAAAAGCTGATGATGCGGTCTTTGTCCTCAAACCTGCCCAGCAACTGGCCATTACCCTCCTTGTTGATGCGGGCTACAGCGGGATCGTACCATATTTTAAGTGCAGAAAGAGTAGAGCGCCCCTTTTCTTTCAGCTTTACCTGTTTTATGGGGTACTTGGTTACCTGGTTGCCCTGTGCGCTACGGTTCTTTATATCCAGTTCTTCAAAATAATAATCCAGCGTTTTTACCCTGGCCTTACTACCGGGGTGCAGGGTAATAGCAACACTCTCTGCCTCGCCATTGGGGTTGGTGGTGAACCATGTTACTTTACTGCCCGGGTTGCCGCGGGTGAGGTCGTACTCCCTGTCGCGGGTGATGCCTGTTACGTTAAAGCGTTTGGCATATGTGATGCCTGTTTTGCCATCCAGGTACATGAGGTTGTATGTGGTACGCTCATCGTTCTTCTGGAAAATAGCAACGTGCATAATGTCTTTGCCCACAAAGGTTTTGTCGGCCACCTTGGTTACCATCATCTTGCCGTCGCGGCGAAAGGTAATGATCTGGTCAAGGTCTGAGCAGTCGAAAGCAAACTCATCCTTTTTAAGACTGGTACCAATAAAGCCATCCTTCTTATTAATATAAAGTTTGGTATTGGCAATGGCAACAGTGTTGGCCTGTATGTTCTCAAACTGGCGTATCTCTGTTTTGCGTTCCTTGCCTTTGCCATATTTTTTCAACAGGCCATCGTAGTACTTAATAGCGTAGTCGGTAATATGTTCAATATCGTACTTCACCTGTTCAATGCCTTGTTCTACGCCACGTATGTGTTCGTCGGCCTTAAATGCATCAAACTTTGATATGCGTTTGATGCGTATTTCAGTAAGTTTTATAATGTCTTCCTGTGTCACCTCGCGGCGCAGCAGCTTCTTGTACGGAGTCAGGCCTTTATCTATGGCGCCAAGTACACCCTCCCAGGTGGTCTGTTCTTCAATGTCGCGGTAAATACGTTTTTCAATGAATATTTTTTCCAGCGACGAGTATTGCCAATCCTCTTCAAGTTCGGCCAGCTTTATATTCAGCTCGTGCAGCAGCAACTGTTTGGTGTGTGCTACAGAGTGTTTTAATAATTGCGTAGCCCCTATAAAATGCGGTTTGTCAGCTATGATAACGCATATATTAGGCGATATAGATACCTCACAATCGGTAAAGGCATAAAGGGCATCAATGGTCTGATCGGTAGATACACCGGGTGCCAGATGCACCAGTAGCTCTACATCTTTTGCCGTATTATCAACAACGCTTTTTATTTTGATCTTGCCGCTGTCGTTTGCCTTTAATATACTATCTACCAGTTGAGTGGTGGTGAGGCCATAAGGTACATCTTTAATGGCTATGCTCTTTTTATCCACCTCCTCTATATGTGCACGTACCCGTACCTTGCCCCCGCGGTTCCCATCGTTATAGTTGGCAATGTCTATCATGCCGCCTGTATTAAAATCGGGGTAGAGTTCGAAAGGTTTATTTTTAAGGTGCTTTATGGCAGCATCCAGTATCTCGCAAAAGTTGTGTGGTAATATTTTGGTGCTCAAGCCTACAGCTATACCCTCTGCGCCCTGTGCCAGCAATAGCGGGAATTTCATAGGCAGGGTGAGCGGCTCGTTCTTGCGGCCATCGTAACTGAGCTGCCAGTTGGTGGTTTTAGCATTGAAAGCTACTTCCAGCGCAAACTTGGATAGGCGCGCCTCAATATACCTTGCTGCTGCTGCGCTATCACCAGTGCGGTTATCACCCCAGTTACCCTGGGTTTCTATCATCAAGTCTTTCTGGCCCAGGTTCACAATAGCATCGCTGATGCTGGCATCGCCATGGGGGTGGTACTGCATAGTTTGGCCTATAACATTGGCCACCTTGTTGAAACGGCCATCGTCCATTTCCTTCATGGCGTGCAGTATGCGGCGCTGCACGGGCTTTAGCCCATCTTCTATGGCGGGTACGGCACGCTCTAGTATCACAT
>JABDEZ010000090.1 GCA_013286835.1 Bacteroidota bacterium | reverse complement strand
GTGTGCTGCCCTGCGGTAATTTTTTTATATCTACGGCTGCTACTATATCCCCTTCAGCCAGCATTTTATTCAGGCTGTTACTGTCCTTTTGCGGCACCCATTTCAACATAGGGGCATGGTGCAGTATTGCATACATATTGTTTGTCGTATCACTACCTGGTGCATCCGATACTTTAATATTATAGTTTCGCCCCTCACCCAAAAATCCAAATACCAATATAAATATCAGCGGAAAAGCTATACTGAATACAATGGCAGAGGGACTTTTTAAAATGGATTGCAGGCTGGCTTTGATCAAGGCGCGCATGGCGCGGGCATTACTGTATGTGGCCATATGGGGTATTAACAAGAGTGGCAAAGGTAATAAATCACGCAGTCTTTAGTTGTTGTTAAAATACCCGCATTTACCTTTCATCTTATTTATTATGATTAAATTACAATGTTTTATACCACAGGCCAAAGAATGAAAGGACGGTTCATCTTATACTTAGCATTTATTTCAATACAAACCAATGCGTTTGCGGCAAAGATATTCATACCTATGGATGCCGAAACACAAACCAATCACCTAAAAGCATATGGCATAGCATACGAAGCGCTGCGCAAATCAATTCCTGTCGATTGGTTACTCAATTATAAAGGCGGCAGCTTCGGCATAGACCAGGTAGAAAGTATAGAGCGTCTCTGCAAACTGCGGGGAGTAAGCTACGAGGTAATGAGCGATGCCCAATATCTTGGCATCATGGACCAGATAGCAAACCCAGACTTTAATGGCGATATAATAAAATTGGAGAAAGCGCCGAAAATAGCGGTATATACCCCACCAAATAAAGAACCATGGGATGACGCAGTAACCATGGTACTCACCTATGCCGAAATACCTTTTGATAAAGTGTATGATGACGATGTACTGGATGGCAAGTTACCCACCTACGACTGGTTGCACCTGCATCATGAGGATTTTACAGGTCAGTATGGCAAATTCTGGTTTGGGTACCACAATACATCCTGGTATCAGAACGATGTGAAGAGCGCCGAAACCATGGCAGCAAAGCATGGCTATAAAAAAGTATCCCAATTGAAACTGGCAGTGGCAAAGAGAATAAAAGATTTCGTAGCTGGCGGCGGTTATATGTTTGCCATGTGCTCTGCTACCGATACTTATGACATTGCATTAGCAGCCGAGGGCACGGACATTTGTGCCGAACCGTTTGATGGCGACCCAATGGCACCCGATGCCCAGCAGCGGCTTGATTTTACCAAATGTTTTGCGTTCAAGGATTTCACATTGGTTACCAACCCGTACGAATACGAATATTCAAACATTGACAATACCAATTTCCGTCACGTGCCAATGGACATAGATTATTTCACGCTCTTCACGTTCTCGGCCAAGTTCGATCCTGTGCCTACAATGCTATGTCAAAACCATACTACCACTATTAAGGGTTTTATGGGACAGACCACAGCGTTCCGTAAAGAGGTTTTAAAATCAAGCGTACTGGTAATGGGCGAAGAAAAAGCAGCTAATGAAGTGCGTTATATCCACGGTGAATTTGGTAAGGGCACATGGACATTCTATGGCGGTCACGATCCTGAAGACTACCAGCACAACATCGGCGACCCGCCAACGGATCTAAGCCTGCACCCTAACTCCCCTGGGTACAGGCTCATTCTCAACAATGTGTTGTTCCCGGCGGCTAAAAAGAAACCACGGAAAACATAACAAGGTATTGATCGATATACTAGTTCTGTGATTTCATACCATGCTGCCGCCTTCTAGCTTATCCTTATATTCTTGTATATATTTATCCATCTCCTTGCGTTTATATTGAACAATAAATCTTGGATGTGGTAGTTCTGTTATCTTATCAAAGAAGCCGTATTCTTTATTTATGTCCCTGAAATAGAGCGCATTCTTTACCCCCAGGCAAAAACATTCATCTGTATATGCGCCTAAGTCTATCATGCGGCGGATGCTATCTATCATGAAAGGTTTTACCGCCTGGTATAGTGCTGCATCATCGTAGTAATTGTAATTTACCCACTTACCGCCAGGCTTTTCAATAATAAAACCGAGTGGACAAAGTGAATTGATATAGAAGCGACTATAAAATGCTGCAACAGTTCCCAGTGCTTCAATCATAGCATATACAAACTCTGATGATGGCTCATGCGATGTTTCACCCAAAGTATCAATTCCGCACTTGTTCCTCATTCGTTTAAAATCTGTAAATGGCACACCGGTTATACCACCACCAAAACGCCCCGGGTTGATACCTAGTATCAGTTTACGTTTCCTACGGTCACCATAGAATTTATCGTAAAAGATGTCCGAAAAAAGCAAGGCCTTACTACCCTGTTCAGCAAAGGGATTCATTGCCTGTATATGATTCGGCAACACTTGCTCCAAGTGTAAACTGCGGTTAAATGCTTTGGCTCTCTGCGCAAAAGTCACAATAAAATACGATTATACTATTCAGAACAATTAACCGAACCCTGTAGGATTTGGATAACACACTTTGTTACAATACCATTTTTACGTTTCTGTTCAACGTATTTTAACTCAACATTCGAGCCGACTTTATATAAAAAGATATCTGCCTCTCTTATCCAGGTAGTTATACCTTCATCATTTTCAATATCAAATTGTGCAAAATCGTTATGACTGGTCATGTACACTTTCGATATCACCCCTTTTACCGAAAAGTGTTTTATTATTCCCGATTTGATTGCACTAAACCATTCATCTGATCCAAATAAAATCCCTTTTTCAATTCGTAACCCGATCCGCCAATCTTTACTGAGACTTGCCGCTTGGTAATGCTTAATAATAGAAATATCATCTTGTAGATTGTAAATTTCTTTAAGGTCAGCCATTTGTTTAAACGATTCTAAATATCATCTCCTTATTCATAAACTATCTTCTTTACATACACCTTCCTGCCCAGCATTATCTTCATAAAATATACTCCACTTGAAAAATGTGGGGTTTGTAACGTGGTCAGGTTATTCCATTGCGCAGCAATAATAGTTTGCTTGAAAGCGGTTCTACCTGTCGCATCCACCATATCTATTTGCAATAGAGTTCCCTGGTTGGCCGTCCATTGTATATTTATTTGGCCGCGTGTGGGGTTAGGGTAAAGCGATATCAGTTCATTCGCATCTATCCAGTCCACACGGCGGGTCGGTGAGTACAGGCTGTCACCATTATTAAAGTAATAAAGCAGCCTGTAATAAACACTACTACCAATACTCACCGTTGGCGTGTCATTATATATATACAACGGTGCCGGTTGATGCATGGCATTGGTGGTATTGATATTAGTAAACGTATTGCCATCCATAGATCGCTGCACAGTATAGGTGCTCACAAGGGTATCTATATAAGACAGCCAACTCACCTTCACTTGTTGGGGCGTTATCTTTTGCGCATCAAACACCAGGTAATCACTATCTATAGCAAATACATGGTTAGGCCCCCCATCACTGAACCAAAACTCAGAGAAAGATTTTACCGTCAGTTCGGCATAGTAGCCGATATCATAAGGTACCCATTTAATTGCTCCAAAAGGATAAAAGGTATAAGTCCCTCCTATATTATCACTTAGTGTCCCGTTCTCCGTCGCAGGGTTTGCCGCATTATCATACTTAGATACTCCCAACGAATACACATCTTCTGGTCTTGAACAAGAAACACAGCTTGTATCCTGCAGCAGCAATTTCATTTCTTCATCCTGTACAAACAACCGCACCCCTATACTATCGTTTGATTTATGTTCGGCCTTCACTACAAAATTCCTTGGAAAAATATATTGTGTCTTATCCAGGTTGGTGTAATTGTAATTATTGTAAACGCCAACATCCAGCGTACCCGGTGTCTGCCCATATGATTGTACAGATGCTATGATCGTATTATTGTTAGTAACGGGCAGCCAGCTATTCCCACTTGGGCCAACAGGTACATGGTCAGGTGTCTGGCCACCAAAAATACCATATACCCGGTCAAAGATATGTATGTCGTCCACAGCTATACCTTCGTAAGTGCCTCCCGGGTCGCTGTTCAGTATAAAGCGCAGGCGTATGGGCTGTGTGCTTGCCGGTAACGGTATTGACGCCACATGCCAACGAGTATTGTTTTCTGTATTCCACACGTTAAAAGCAGGATCATACCAGTTATACCCTTGCCCTGAGCTTCCGAGTTTAGTCCATACTGCACCATCATAACTATACTCCATATACCCGCCATCACATAAGGTATTGCCACAGTTTTCTATATCCATGATAGTACTGAAGCTCAGCATCGGGTTTGTAAGTTGGCTTATATCAAAACATGGCGAATACAAGTACGATGTCTCCAGGTTGTTATATGTTCCCGTCAGGTTGGTTTTCCAGGCCTTGGTACCACTTGCTGCTTTGTGTATTATGGGCGATGCTGGCGTCCCATATTGCCAGCTATCGTTTTGTCCTTCTGTAAACCAGCTTCCTGGTCCCGCCTCAAAATTTTCAAGGTATGGGAACGCAGTAATTAGCGGCTGATTATAGAAAGTATAGTTCAATATACTATCATTGGCATTATAGGTATCACCTGTATCATTAAGGTAAACGTTAAGTGTGTGTTTGCCCAATGCGGTTAAGTTCAACAATTGGCTGAAGGTAAATAAAACAGTATCCTTACCGGCTATTGAGACTAGTGAGTCTTCGTAGATATTGCCACCATCCAGTTGATAAAACATATGCACATTATTCTGTGTTTGCCTTACCCCATTATATACCTGCACCGTTAGGGGAGCTGAAGCGCCTAGTCCGCAGTTCACAGTTTGCGGGTTTACTATACTCACCAGCTGTATATCATTCTGCACCGTGTACAGGATAAAGTTATCCAGCGTCACACCGTTACCATAATAAGGCGCGGCAATAAGAGAGGTATCGCTCTGCCCAAACAAAACCTGCGTGCTGGTTGAGAAATTATGGCCATTCTTCAACATCAGGTCTGTAAGCGATAAAGACCCCGAATGAAGTACAGTACCCGGGTAAGCATTCACATTATAGTTGTATAAGCTCACATACGGTTTTGTATCTATACCACGTGCCCATACCTGGTTTCCCGCAGCGCTTTTGGGTGTGCCAGATAGCATATAGTCAAACTCCATTCTTATTTCAGAAGTTGCTGTATCATAATT
Source organism: Bacteroidota bacterium (assembly GCA_013286835.1). GTDB lineage: Bacteria > Bacteroidota > Bacteroidia > Chitinophagales > Chitinophagaceae > JABDEZ01. The sequence goes on along the minus strand of JABDEZ010000090.1, from coordinate 5,514 downwards.
AGCCAGGTTGAATGTACCCGCAAAATGATTCTGATTGCCGGATAACGTAAGATAGGCATCAAGGCTTATAGATCTGTTGCCAGTTATTGTAATACTACTATCCACAAACGTACGTAGTCTTCCGGTATCGGTACTATTTGCATAGTCCCAGTGCCCGTTAGGTGAAATGCCTATTGAATCATGCGTTAAAGAAAACACAGACATACTTTCAAAACCATCACTAAATGGTGTTGCCAGGCTTACGGGTGGGTTGCTGATATTGGTGACTTGGGTTACCAGCGTGTCATTATATTTTATAGTATCTGCTACACCTATATTATGTACCGCAACCTTTATTATATAATTGCCTGGTGTCCCCAGTTGCAGGCCTGGCAACGTCACATTTATAGCCGAATCTGCCGGTATGGAGGGTGGTGAAAATAAAGAACTCCAAATACCTCCGTTCACACTGTATGCAAGTGAATACTTAGTAGTAGCACTATCATAGCGGTTCCTCAACGTTACCACCATTAGCGTTGCGTTAGTTAGCTGCGTGCTGGTAAACTGTCTGCCATTTTGCAGGGTAGTGCCCGTTACTGCAAGGTCTCCTTTAGGAAAACCAACGCAACTACCATCCACCGGCCTGCGCCAGACAGCTATACTTCTATACCCCTCCAATCCATTCACTATCGGGCTTACCGCTATATAATACGTACTATCATAAACAGGAAAGCTCAACGAATAGCTAGTAGTGAATACAGTAGCCACCACCTGCATATTGGGCCCTTTCTTACGTAGCACTTTATAGGCTGTCGCATTCGGGGTAGCCATCCAGTGTATGTTCACATAGCCCGGGCACTGCTTTGCATCCAGTGTTACTATTGGCTGCGGACTGATAACAAACACCCCTGAAACAGATACATCACTTGTATTATCACGTGTCAGCTTTATCAGGCATTGTCCGCTGCTTATTGCGCTGTCTGGTGTCCAGTCGTAAAACCGTTGGTTTGCACCAAGGTTTGTTGCCACGGGCAACCATGAAGCGCCGTTGTTAGTTGAATATTGCAGTGTGAATGTATTGGTAACATCAGGTGCATCCCAATATATGTGCAGCACCTTCCCTGATGCCGCTTTTGTGCCTGCAATGGGATTAGCTAATTTTATGCCCACAGGCTCCAGGTCATAAGCTACTACATAGCCCTGCACTGCAGATGGCACATGGTAGCCTTTTATGGTAATTGTATAGTTCCCTGCCTGCGGATTATTGATGATCACTTCTTCGCCATTGTTCAGGTGGTCTGCTCCTTGTACTGCATCGTTATTAATATTGGCAGGCGTAGGATCAAGTACCAATGGTAAGTAGCTCGATGAATCCGGAGTCTGCACCTGCAGGTCAAGATCATTCACCAACTGGGTAGCTGCCAGCGGGCTCGCTGCTTCATCATTCCAGTACAGCATTACCTTCAACTTGCCTACGTTAGCGGGCACATGTATTGTTATAGTTTGAGTTCCTCCGTCTGCAATAGTATCGTTATAGTAATGGCCGCTGTCCAATATCTGCATGCTGTGTTGCAGGTTCAAAAATCCATAGCCAAAAGTGTAGTCCGGTCCATTGTTGCCAATATCTGTAGCGCCCACCATCAGCAGTATTTTTAACAAGTCTGAATTAGGCAGCGTGCCGTAAAGCGATTTATAGCGTTGGGTGAGCAGCGCAGCAGCGCCCGCAGCCTGCGGAGACGCAAAGCTGGTACCATCAGCGATTTCATAGTCCGTTACACCTATACACGAGTAATCATTATATCCTACTGCGGTTATTTCCGGTTTCAGTCGCCCATCTCTTATAGGCCCACGCGATGCATCGTATGCATTATCATATTCCTTGTCGGTACTGGTAACCACCAATACATTTTTCCCCGCCTGGTACCCACCGGCTACTGTCCCAAAACCTTTTGGGTAAGGTGTGCAATCCAGCGTACCATCATTACCCGCAGCAAAAACATGAAAAACAGTTGGGTATTGCATCGCCAGGTTGTCAACAAACTGCGAATACACATCATACGTCCCCGAATAACCACAATCACCTTCTATGGTCACGTAAGAGTTGTTTGTAACATTCATGTTGTATTGCTGTAGCATCAATGGTGTGGACTGCAATATCTGGTCGTACAAGTAGTTCACCAATCGCACATGCGGTGCCACCCCTTCACCCAGTGGGTCAACTATACCAGCGCCACCTACTATGCCATTGGTAAATACGCCATGGTGGGTTATAGCTGCAGGGTTGTAATTGATTACCCTGTCCCACATATCTACATGGTATATGGCCGATACATCGTCACCCACCCCCACGGTTACACTATCGCCCAGCAAACCATAACCTCCGTTATTTATAGGTTGATTAATAATGTTCACCCTACTCATCGCCTTGGCATCTGCATCTGCATTCACATACGTAGCAACAGGGCTTATGTACTTAACACTGTAGCCATGCGCAAGTGCTTTCATACTTTTGGCAGCAATGATCACCTTATAAATGCCATATTGTTCCAGCTTGTTTTTTTCAGTAACCGCGCCCACTTTTTTAAGGAAATCCCTTATTTCCTGTGCTGGTATCCGCGTGTCAAAGCTCACCATTACCGCTACAGTTGCATTTAGGTTGCTGTTTACCTTATCCCATACGTTTTTGTCAGCCTTCCATTCATCTGCAATATTGATAACAGAGGTAAAAGGTAAACCCGAAGTACTGCCCGTAAAAGGCAATTTCACAATGGCTGTAAACGCATTATCAGGCACATGCTCCAATAGGCGTATGCCGTTGCGTCGCAGGGTGGCCTTTTCTTCAGCAGTAGGTAAGGTGGCAAACTGAAGCAGGACTTGTGTATATCCGTTTTCACGGGTATGCTGTACACTGTCCAGCCATACACTTGCGTTGTAAGATGGTTTTAATAGCGTGCGCTTCAGGTGTACAGTACTGCCTAGCTTAACTTGCCCTAAACAGAGAGCAGGCAGCAAAAAGCAACAAAAAACAAAGCACAATAAAACCGCTTTGCAGGAAAATAGTAAACGTACAACCATGACAAATACTTACTTGATAGTAATTAACGCAAAATACTACATAAGTATTTTGCATTTTCATTAAGTTACTATTTTTCAGCCATATGCCCACTATCATAGCGGTTGGGGTTACCCATAAGTGTTCGAAAACTGTATTAAGGTCCTGGGCAGATTGTGATAAGGTAGAATTCCTCAACCTGGCACAACAGTAGCACTGCTACCTGTACAAAGCTTCGTCGGCAGCAGCGGTAATAGCTGCGGACTGCCTTTTTTTGTTGCTTTTTTGGGCATCAAAAAAAGTAAGGAAATGAAGGTCAGAATATTAAGTAATAACAAAAAAAGGAAAACTATATAAACACCAACGGCTCATACTTCCCATCCAATACACTGCGCGGGTCTGTTGCCAGCCATCTGTCCAAAACAGTAGCATACACCTGCTTAAAGTCAAGTTCATACTTCACATCTCCATGGTCCAGGTCTGCAAGATTGGGAATGTTGTTATACAAGCCCCCTTTCTTTATGCCCCCACCTATCATAAACATGCTGTTGGCAGTGCCATGGTCAGTACCCTTGCTGGCGTTTTCCCCTACCCTGCGGCCAAACTCAGAGAATGTCATGATGAGCGTATCATTAAAACGGTTATTCTGTTTCAGGTCTGCTACCAATGCAGTTAGTGCAGCATCCAGTTCTTCAAACAGTTTTTTCTGCCGGTCTGCCTGGTTCACATGCGTATCAAAGCTGCCATGGCTCAGGTAGTACACCTGCGTGTTAGTATTGGCAACTATGAGTGAACCAATCGTCTTCATACGCTTGCCTATAGCTGTATCAGGATACACCTGCGTAGTGTTGTATATCTTGCTCTGTTGGTATATATATCCCGCTGCCGATGATGTTTCTCTTAGTGTTTGGTATAAGTAGTTAGCCAGTTTGGCATCATGTTCGTCGTCGTGGGTTTTTGCCAGCTTCACAAAATAAGGGTCCGTTGCCGCGTTGTAAAATTGGTTGATATCCCGTACTGCAAGAGCACTTTTGTCTTTGCCTTTCATGGCCAGGCTCAGGCTGTCATCTATTTCAAGGCCCATAGTATTGGTAGTGCAGTCCTTACAACCATCTATATGCCTGCCCAGCCAGCCTGTGCTCACAACCTGGTCTGCCGTGCTGCCACTCTGCCATATATCCATACTGCGGAAGTGCGAACGGTTAGGTTCAGGATAACCCACGCCATTTATTATGCTTACAAAACCTTGATCATAGAGGCTCTTTATACCGGTAAGCGCAGGGTTCAGTCCCACCTCATCAGTAAGCGCTAAAGCATCTGTCTTCTTTATTCCTATCACCGGGCGGCTTTTGTAGTATATATCGTTGTAGTATGGTATCACGGTATTCAGGCCGTCATTTCCACCCGATAGTTGTATCACCACCAGCGATTTCTTACCTCCGCCCGGCAGGCTCAATGGATTATGTTCGAAAGCCTTTAAAAACCGCGGCACCATCAGCGATGCACTAGCCAGCGAACTCAGCTGTATAAATTTCCTACGAGATATCGACATATTACTCCTCTTTTAAAAACCCGGTATAACTATTCTCTCACATAGACCTTATGTCTCATGCTTTACTTCAGCACTTGTAGAAAAAAACAAGCGCAACGTTATTAACTCAATTGATACTCCGGCAGCTCCATCAGCAGTATGGTCATACTCTTTATGTATTGCTCGTCATTATCATTGTCTGCAAAACCTTCCACTTGCTTTAACCTTGCCTCGTCCAGGCTCACAGGTAGCAGGTAGTCTGCCAGTGCAGCCCCCACTTCTTCATGTTTGTAATTTTTCCAGAAGGCTACATAGCTACTCCAGTCCACGCTATCCAGCTTACCCACTCTAAAGGTTTGTGCTGCCTGTCCCGGCATTACAGTTTTTTTGGCCATTCAGGTCCAACTCCTTACTGGCAAAAAATGCCTCTGGCAGGCGCATGCGTATTACCAGGCTACTGCTGTCTATCCAGTCCTTACCACCCGGCCATCCTGCCACATTTGGAGGATTGAACAAATACTGTCCCAGCACCCTTTGCAGGTTGATCCACACATTCGGGTTCTGGAAAGACATCGGTATCATCCGTTGGTAGCTTACCAACAATTCCACAGGACTTTTTATTTTGCTACCCGCAACATCATCATTGTAAAACCATTTCGATGTAAATATGTCCCGCAGCAGCCCGCCAATATCATAGCCACTATCATAAAAGTTTTTGGCCAGGGCATTCACATGCCGGTCATCTATTTTTTCATCACTTACAAAGTAGCGGTATATCTTCTGCGTAATGAATATCGAGGTCTGCTTTTGCTTCAGTATAATGTCTAGTATATCATCACCATCAAAATTGCCCGTCTTTCCCAAAAATTTCTTGTCTGTAGCATCATGCTGTTTTTCCCTGAATATAAATGCACCATTCTCATCATATCCCCATCCGGTAAAAGCCCGCGCA
>JABDEZ010000089.1 GCA_013286835.1 Bacteroidota bacterium | reverse complement strand
GGGTTAGGTGGCTGATATATTTGTTATATTGACGATAGATAATTTCAAATTCCGGCATGTTTGCAGGAGAAAACTAAAGTAAAATGCATAAAGACGGACCTATTATTGTTATAGAAGATGATGTGGATGACCAGGAAATGATAGGCGAAATTTTAGAGAACCTGAATCATAGGAATGAGATCGTGTTTTTTAAAGATGGTAATCATGCGCTCCAATACTTGCAGCAAAATGATGTCCATCCTTTTTTGATACTCTCAGATATTAATATGCCCAAAATAAATGGGTTCGAATTAAGGACTCTGATACAAACCAATGAAAAGTTAAGTATAAAGTGCATTCCATACCTGTTCTTCACAACAGCAGCCACTAAAAAAGCAGTTTACGATGCCTATTCATTATCAGTGCAAGGTTTCTTTACAAAACCTAACAGTTATACCCAGCTCGAAAATACAATAAAGATCATTATTGACTATTGGAAAACGTGCATTGCACCCAGCGCTTTTGAATAAAAACGTTTAACCTGACTTGTAAGACAGGGCCTAGGCTGTTTCAGTTTGTCTTATTTTATTTAAGGCCCCACTTACCTCTTTACAGATGAGCCTGTACTGGGAAGGTTTGCTTATAAAATCGAAAGCGCCAAGTTTTTTGGTTTCCTCTATATCTTCATTCCGTTTGGTAGTTGAGTACATCACAACCGGTATAGAAATAAGCCTTGCAATCTTGCTTCGTTCAACAAGAAATTGTTTACCATCCAGGCGTGGCATATTCAGATCCAGAAAAATAACCTGGGGTAAGGGTAGGCTATTATCAGACAATAAGGTCAATGCATCCACACCGTCATTAGCCGTATGGCATTCAATATTGGTGTCAATTTCAGCCAAGGCTTCTATCAATATTTGCCTGTCATCAAAATCATCATCGATAACAAGTATGTTATACTTTTTTGGTCATGTATTTATTGATGATTTTTATAAAGTTAAGTATAAATTACTTGTAACTTTTTTTTCTTTTTCACCTTTAATCTCAATATACCCTTCATTGGTCAACTAAAGGCCTACTTTTACAGTATCTAATTCATAGTTCATATACAAGGCATGGTAAATGTATTGACGTCTGTAAAATCATTTCCTGTCGTAGCTATAGGGTGCAGCGCCGGTGGGCTTGAAGCTGTAATAGAATTATTAAATAATCTTACACCCACTACAGGAATGGCTTACGTGCTTATACAGCATTTAAATCCTACCCACGAGAGTATGCTGCCTGCTATTTTATCCAGGAAAACCCAAATGAAGGTTACCCAGGTTGAAAATAAAATGTTGATGGAATGTGATCATTTTTATATCATCCCTGCCGACATGGATATGGAACTGACTGATGGCCATTTTAAATTAGAGCCCAGGCAAACCAAGCCGGCCCATATGCCTATTGATAAATTTTTTGTTTCGCTGGCAGAGATAAAAGGTGAAAATGCCATAGGGGTAGTACTTTCAGGTGGCGCTAATGATGGCACACTTGGATTAAAAGCTATTAGGGAAGCTGACGGTCTTACCATTGTACAAGATGAATCTGCAAAGTTTCAAAGCATGCCCAAATCTGCTATTGCCGAAGGTGTTGTTGATCTTATATTATCACCAGTAAATATTGCACTTGAACTGATAAAACTGGGAGATTACCTTACCAGCTCTGCTGTGCCAGATATACCAACAACGCAAACAACACAGAATGACAAGCAAGAATTAAAAGCGATTTTTGATCAACTGAAAAATGTAACCAAAGTTGATTTTACACACTACAAAATAGCGAGTATAACCCGCCGTATAACCCGCAGGATGCTGCTGCTGAATATTAAAACTATAAAAGAGTTTGGCAAACATATCCATGACAACAAAAAAGAATTATTGTTGCTATACAACGATATACTAATAAACGTTACCAAGTTTTTTAGAGATAAGGATACGTTTAAGTATTTGCGCAACAACCTCATCCCGCATATTATCCAAAATAAACTTCCCGATGAGATACTGCGCATATGGGTACCTGCCTGCGCCACAGGGCAAGAGGTGTATAGCATTGCAATGATATTGTGTGAGGTAATGGGTACCGGTATTGCAAAAACATCTGTGCAGATATTTGCAACGGATCTGAGTCAAAAATCGATCATTAAAGCCAGATCGGGAATTTATTCTAAAAGTGAAGTAGCTGAAATATCGCCCGATCGGTTGCAGGCTTTTTTTGAAAAGGTCGATGGCAACTATCGCATTAATAAAATGCTGAGAGATATTTGTGTATTTGCTACACACGACATTTTACAAGATCCTCCCTTCTCCCGTATAGACCTGGTTAGCTGCTGTAACCTGTTCATATACCTGGATGCAGATAGCCAACGCAAAGTTATAGACACGTTTCATTACGCATTAAAAAGCAGCGGGTACCTAATGCTAGGCAAATCTGAAAGCATTGGTAGCAGTGGCAAATTTTTTAAACAGATAGATAAAGAATTTAAAGTAAACATATACAGGCGTGATATTTCTATTCGCCAATCTTTACAGAGTTATCCTTCCCGCGAAATGGAAACCAGCATTGATAATGCTAAGGACAATATATCTTCTATTAAACCAATAGAATTGGGACAGGTGGTAGATAACTTGCTGGCTACAAAATATGTAACCCCAAGTGTGGTTATAGATCAAGAATGTGAGATACTGCAATTTCGTGGAGCCACTAATACTTTCTTAGAGGCTGCCCCAGGCAGCGCATCGCTTAACCTGTTGAAAATGGCGAAGCCTGGTTTGCGTATAGACATACGCACAGCTATACACAAGTGCGTAAAAACCGGCCTCCCTATAAGGAAAGATGGGCTTGAGGTGAAGGTGAAAAATATTACCTATCCGGTGAGCATAGAAGTGGTACCGCTTAATATGATACCCGATACCCGCTGTTTGTTGGTACTCTTTTATGAACATCCGCCGCAAATAAAATCCGACAGTAGTTCTCTTGCAGGCAAAAAAATAATACAACTACAGTTAGAACAGGAAATAATTGCATTGAGGGCAGATATGACTTCGATAATAGAAGAACGTGAAGCTGTTAATGAAGACCTACAGAATGCCAATGAAGAGATCATTTCCAGCAACGAAGAAATGCACACCATCAACGAGGAGTTGCAGACTTCGGCGGAAGAAATGGAATCTTCGAATGAAGAGTTGAATACCATAAATGAGCAACTGCAAGCCCGCAATGAGCAACTGAGCGAGGTACAGGAATACACAGACGGTATCATAGCTACTATTGCAGAGACTATGATAGTGGTAGATAGGAATCTTATTGTAAAATCGGCCAATGAATCATTTTACAAAATATTTAAAACCGACGCGGAAAATACCGAAGGTTTCTATCTCTTTGACCTAGGTAACGGACAATGGAATATACCTAAACTAAGGGAATTATTGCTGGAGATCATTCCGCAAAAAGGATACTTTAATGGATTTGAAGTAAACCATGAGTTCCCGGGCATAGGAAATAAGAACATGTTGGTTAATGCCCGGTTACTTACCCAAAGGGTGCAGCGTACCGAACTTATATTTATTGCCATACTGGATAATACTGAGCACATAAAGGCAATGAAAATAATTAATGAAAAAGATGAATGGTTTCATAACATGGCCAACAATGCCCCTGTTATGATATGGGTAGCGGGAGCAGATAAACAACGCACTTTTTTCAATAATACATGGCTTGAGTTTACCGGTCGCTCAATGGAGGAAGAAATGGGCAACGGGTGGTTGGACAACATACATGAAGAAGACAAAGACCACTATGTAAAACAGTATAATGAATGTTTTGAAAAAAGAATACCATTCAGTATCGTTTATCGTGTGAAGAGATATGATGGTGTTTACAGGTGGCTAAGGCTTACCTGTAAACCAACTTACTATGATAATAAATTTACCGGCTTCATTGGTACCGGTATTGATAATACCGAGCAAAAAATGTTTGCCCAGGAGCTGGAACAGAAAGTAAAAGAAAGGACTGAAGACCTATTATTTGCTAACAACAATTTGAAATGGTCTAATAAAGAGTTGGAGCAGTATGCCTATGTAGCCAGTCACGACTTGCAGGAGCCGCTCAGGAAAATTCAAACCTTTTCTGATATCCTACAAAATAAATATCGTAACGATCTCCCCAAGGTATGTATGGATTATGTAGATAAAATACGCACCAGCAGCTTGCGCATGACCCAGCTTATTGAAGACTTGCTTAATTTTTCATCGGTTAGTAATGCATTAGACAAACATAAACCTACCGACCTCAACGATATCGTAAAGGATGTAATGCAAGACTTTGACTTTGCAGGAAATAATACTATAATTAGTTTTGAACACTTACCTGTAATAGAGGCTGTACCCCTCCAGATGAAACAATTGTTTCACAACCTCATAAGTAATTCAATAAAGTTCAAAAAAGAAAAAATACAACTGAATATTACCATCTCATCTCAGGTGTTTGATCCTATGGAGCTTGGCCGCTTTCCTGCACTGGATAAAACATTACCATATCTGGAGATCGTATTTAAAGATAACGGTATTGGCTTTAGCCAGGAATATGCCGAGCAGGTATTTGTAATCTTTAAGAGGCTACATGGCAACCAGATGTATAAAGGTACAGGTATTGGCCTGGCCCTATGCCGCCGTATTCTTACTAATCATCACGGTGAAATATATGCTGAATCGGAAGAAGGAGAGGGTACAACCTTTCATATGATATTCCCGAACAATGAGCTGATTCCTAAACAGACACAAATGGCTAAAGAAAAGGCATCAAACTAGGCTGTGTTCTATGCAAGGTATCAGGCATCATAAGTTTAACCTATGCTGTTATGTATATTAAATATTGTTTTCTCAATTGATTAAATGAATGTTAAGGAATCTTTAAGTTAATTTTGCCGATTGTTTTTTAGCAAATAACCCAAAATGTTCCGTACCGCACCCCGATATATACGCTGGATAATATCTGTTTCTTTTTTGTTTCTGGTTTTAATGACCCTTGCCCGGCTAGCCCTATTTTTCTTTTTTAAAACCACGGGCCAGTCATTTACACAATCAATTCCTGCATTTTGGCTGGGCGCGAGGTACGATCTTCGCGAGGTAGGGGTAATGGCGGTAGTTATGCTTTTGCTGGGTACCATCAGGCCTTTAAATGCTTTTGCAACCAACTTGGGTAAGCGCTTCTGGTTCACCCTGCTATCAATATTTACTTTATTACTTGTGCTGTTTTATATGCTCGACTTTGAGCATTACGATTATCTTAATCAGCGGCTTAATGCAAGTGCGCTTAATTTTCTGCAAGATGCCCAGGTATCTTTCGGCATGATCATGCAAACTTATCCTGTATTCAGACTGGTATTTGCATTAATAGTCCTGGTTGTCCTTATTATGTTTATCGTAAACAGGATGCATAGATCAATAGCTAACCAGCCAGCCGATAAAGTGACAAAAGGCAGCAGCTGGGTATGGGGCATACTGGTGTTCTTGTTGTTTGGCGGTGGTGTATATGGCCACCTGGGGCAATACCCCCTGCGGTGGAGCGATGCATTTTCGCTTGGCGACGATCATCTATCGCAGCTTGCGCTTAACCCCGTTCAGAGTTTTTTTAGCTCTCTGAAGTTCAGGCATGAAACATGCGACCGTAGTAAAGTAGCAGCAGCATATAGTGAAATGGCAAACTACCTGGGCGTAACACATCCGGATAGTACTACGCTGAGTTTTGAGCGTATTATTCCGGCTGTTGATAGCACATCAACTCCGCCTAACGTAGTACTTGTTATATGCGAGAGCTTTAGCGGGTACAAGAGCAGCATGTGGAACAACCCACTCAATACTACACCTTTCTTCAACAGTATGTGTCAGGAGGGTACGTTTTTCGATCATTGTTTTACCCCGCATTTTGGTACGGCACGTGGTGTATGGGCAACTATTACCGGCATCCCAGATGTGCAACTCGACAAAACAGCCAGTCGCAACCCGGCCATTGTTGACCAACATAGCATTATTAATGATCTTAAAGGATATGAAAAATATTATTTCATAGGTGGCAGTACCAGCTGGGCAAATATCCGTGCACTTTTAGATAACAATATACAAGGGCTGCATATGTATGAGCAGGCCAACTATGATGCACCTAAGGTGGACGTGTGGGGTATAAGTGATAAAAATCTATTCCTGCAGGCCAACAAGGTTTTAAAACAACAATCCAAGCCCTTTTTTGCAGTTATACAGACTTCAGATAATCATCGCCCATACACCATACCTAAAGAAGACCGCGGCGAATTTAAAAACGTACATTACCCGGACGACTCGCTGCATAAATTCGGTTTCCAGCACAACGATGAGCTTAACGCTTTCCGTTACACAGATTTTTGTTTCCAGAAATTTATAGAAGCGGCAAAAAAAGAAGGCTATTTTAAAAATACCGTTTTTGTATTTGTAGGCGATCACGGTATTCGTGGTGATGCCGCTGGCATGTTCCCCCGCGCGTGGACCGACAACGGCCTTACTTGCTTTCACGTACCGCTTTTGTTTTATGCACCAGGTAGACTACCGGCTGTCCGTCACACCATGAATTGCTCGCAGGTGGATGTACTGCCTACAATAGCAGGCATTACTAAAAAAGCTTACCACAACACTACTATAGGCCGCGATTTGCTGCACTTGCCCGATACAACAGGAAACGTATCGTTTGTTATAGATCATGATGTAAGGCAAATAGGCGTAGTACAAGGCGATTACTACTTTACCCGCCAGCTGGCTACCAGCAAAGAGGTGTTTATGAGTATCCGCAACAACGACCCGATACCAGCCAATCACGCTACTGATAGCATACATGCCAGGCTAAAGCGCCTCACTGAAGACTACTATGAAACTGCTCGTTACATGTTGTTTAATAACAAAAAGAAATAGGTTGGAAAACAACGCCATTGACCCAGGACTTACTATTTTATCTACTGCTTCTAACTATTGGTAAAAGTAATAAGCAGATAAAGTTGAATTAACACGTTTGCATGATATTTGCTTAAAATAACGGGACCTGCTAAAAAGCAGGAAATATAGTAATATGAAAATAGGTATTGTTTGTTATCCTACGTTTGGCGGAAGTGGTGTATTAGCTACGGAATTAGGCATGGCGCTTTCCGAAAAAGGTTACGAGGTTCATTTCATTACCTATGAGCAGCCGGTAAGGCTCAACTTCCATCCCAACATATATTATCATGAGGTCGCAGTACCTCCATATCCGTTATTTGATTTTCCTCCATACGAGACGGCGCTTGCCAGTAAGATGGTGAACGTAATTACCAATAACCAGCTTGATCTGCTGCATGTTCACTATGCCATACCCCATGCATCTGCTGCCTACTTTGCCCGGCAGATATTAAAGAAGGATGGCCTTGATATACCTTTTATTACAACTCTACATGGTACCGATATTACACTAGTAGGCCGCGACCAGACCTATGCACCTGTCGTTACCTTTTCCATAAATGAATCGGATGCTATAACTGCGGTTTCTGATAACCTACGTGAGGAAACATTCAAATCATTCAAAATTGAGAAAGACATACATGTCATTCCCAATTTTGTTGATATACAGCGCTTCCACCAAACAGATAAAGAGCATTTTAAAAAAATGCTTGCACCAAATGGCGAGCGTATTCTTGCACACGTATCTAACTTTCGTAAGGTAAAGAGGGTAGAAGACGTGGTACGTATTTTTAAGAATGTGCGTGATGTAATACCTTCCAAACTGCTTATGATAGGTGATGGTCCTGACCGCCAGGTAGCGGAAGATCTTTGCCGTAGCCTGCACCTGGATCACGATACCCGCTTCCTGGGTAAACAGGAAAACATAAACGAGATTTTCAACATCACAGACCTGTTCCTGCTGCCATCACAAAGCGAGAGCTTTGGTTTATCGGCGCTTGAAGCCATGGCATGTGGTGTGCCTGTCATATCAACTAATTCCGGCGGTTTACCTGAAGTAAACATCGCCGGTGAAACCGGTTTCCTCAGCGATGTGGGCGATGTAGAAGACATGTCTCAGAATGCCATTCATATATTAAGTGATGATGACCGCCTCCAAACCTTTAAGGCAGCAGCATTGAAGCGTGCCAAAAAGTTTGATAAGAAGACTATCATCCCTATGTACGAAAAGCTATATAAGGAAGTGATAGAAGCTTACGCTATACAGAAGCACCAGGTGGTTTAACCTTCTTGTAATGCTTCCCAGTATTCTGCAGCCCTACGGGTATGTGGTATTACTATAGTACCGCCTACTATGTTAGCTACTGCAAATATCTCATACATCTCATCTGTTGTTATCCCTTCGTCTTTGCACTTGCCCAAGTGGTATTTTATGCAGTCATCGCAACGCAAAACCATGCTGGCAACAAGCCCCAGCATTTCTTTTGTCTTTACAGGTAGTGCGCCTTCAGCATAAGTGTTAGTATCCAGGTTAAACAATCGGTTGATCACCTTATTCTGCTTGCCCAGTATCACTTCATTCATTTGTTGGCGGTACTCATTAAATTCTGCTATTTGTGCGTTCATGATCTGCTTGTTTTTGTAAAAGAGCAAATGTAAGGATGAAAAACAAACAAGAATAATACTGCTGGATGTATGATTTAATGTAGTTTTAACCGCGCATTTTGATAACCTGAAATCTATACGTCTTGAATTTTTCCATCATTATACCTACCTGGAACAACATTGCTTTCTTAAAGCTATGTGTGGAGAGCATACGCAAAAACTCTACATATAACCACCAGGTGATACTACATGTCAACGATGGTAGCGATGGCACTTTGCAATGGGCAAAAGACGAAGGTATCGATTATACGCACACTCCTGAAAATACAGGTATATGCAAAGCAGTAAATGAAGCAGGCGGATTGGCCAAGTACGACTACATTGTTTATATGAATGATGATATGTACGCTTGTCCGCAATGGGATAAACACATCGCTGATGAAATTGTAGCTGCAGGTACCGATTGTTTCATGTTCTCAAGCACCATGATAGAGCCAGCAAACCATAATAATCCTTGTGTTATCCATAAAAATTATGGCGATAGTATTGAAACCTTTGATGAAGCTGCATTACTTAAGGAATACAACACATTACAAAAAGCAGATTGGACTGGCTCTACATGGCCGCCCACTATAGTACATCGCAAGTACTGGCTCGTTACTGGTGGCTACAGTATAGAGCTCAGCCCTGGCGTAAGCAGTGATGATGATTTTTCTATGAAGATGTGGTATGCCGGTTGCCGTATTTTTAAAGGTATTGGGAAAAGCCGTGTATATCACTTTCAGGCCAAATCCACTTTACGTATCAAAAAGAACAATGGCCGCAAGCAGTTTCTCATGAAGTGGGGGATCAATCAATCTACCTTCAATAAATATTATATACGCCGTGGTCAACCATATTCTGGCCCGCTGGCTGAACCAGATGCTGCTTCACTTAAACGCGAACAGTTGCGTGCATGGTTGAAAAGGAAGATCATGTAGCCTAACCGGCGTAAATATTATTTACTACATTATTCACTACCTTGTTCAGAGACATCTATACATGAAGCAGGATATTTTTCGTAAAAAAACACCGGAGATCATACGCAAGGAAGTAGCCGACGGTTTGCTGGAAACAGAAAAGCACGGCGGTATGAACAAAGTGCTCACCGTGCGCGACCTTACGTTTATGGGTATAGCAGCCATTGTAGGTGCAGGTATCTTTTCAACTATCGGTGAGGCAAGTCTTAAGGGTGGCCCGGGAGTTGTGTTACTGTTCCTTTTTGTTTCCCTGGCCTGTGGCCTGTCTGCCGTATGCTATGCAGAATTTGCAAGCATGGTGCCTGTATCGGGCAGCGCTTACACTTATTCTTATGTTGCTTTTGGCGAAATAATAGCGTGGATAATAGGGTGGGACCTGCTTTTTGAATATGCCATAGGTAACATAGCGGTGGCTATATCGTGGAGTAATTACTTTGTCACGCTGCTTGATGGACTAGGTATACATACGCCCGAATACCTGGCTACAGACTACTGGACAGCTAAAGCTATGCTTACTAATGAGGCTAAATTGGCGTGGCTGAATGCGCCTACTTTTGGCAGTTTTAAGTTCATCTGTAATCTGCCGGCTTTCCTTATCACGTTTATCATTACTTGGATCATATATATAGGCATACAGGAATCGCGGAAGGCTACCAATGCAATGGTAGTTTTGAAACTGGTCATTATTTTTATAGTTATTATAGCAGGGGCATTTTATGTACAGCCTGCCAACTGGCATCCTTTTCTCCCAAATGGTATTAAAGGTGTGCTGAGTGGTACGGCTGCAGTCTTTTTTGCCTATATAGGTTTTGATGCTATATCCACCACCGCCGAAGAATGCCGTGACCCTCAGCGCGACCTGCCAAAGGGTATGTTCTATTCTTTAATAGCATGCACAGTTATTTATGTGCTGGTAGCGCTTGTGCTCACTGGTATGGTCAGCTACAAGCAGCTGGGCGTTGGCGATCCGTTGGCCTACGTATTCCAGGTAGTGCATCTTAAATGGGTAGCGGGCATTGTAGCCGTGAGTGCAGTTATAGCAACGGCCAGTGTGCTGCTGGTCTTCCAGCTGGGTCAACCAAGGATATGGATGAGCATGAGTCGTGATGGTTTGCTGCCACCTGTATTCTCTAAGATACATCCTAAGTATAAAACACCTTCTTTTTCTACTATTCTTACAGG
>JABDEZ010000088.1 GCA_013286835.1 Bacteroidota bacterium | reverse complement strand
TAACGGTTACTTTTCTATTTCGCTCCCTGCCGGCAGCTATACAATGATCACTACACAGGTTGGTTATGACACATCAACATCTACAATAAACCTGTTGCCCGATGCGCTGATCACCAAAAAATTATTCATCTCTAACCAGGGGTTACAACTGAAAGGTGTAGAAATTTCGGGGAGAAAGACCGAAAAGCAAACCCATATAAATGTGGGCGTAACCACCATAACACCAAAAGATATAAAATTGCTACCCAGTTCTGGTGGCGAACCCGATGTAGCTCAGTTCTTACAAGTGGTGCCGGGTGTCGTTTTCACCGGCGACCAGGGTGGTCAGTTGTATATCCGTGGCGGCTCACCGGCACAAACAGGTATCTTGCTGGATGGTGTTACCATCTTCAACCCGTTTCACTCTATAGGTTTATTTTCTGTTTTTGAAACAGATGCCATACGTAACGTAGATGTTTATACTGCTGGATTCAATGCTGAATATGGCGACCGCACATCGGCCATCGTAGATGTACACACTAAGGATGGTAATAAGAATGATATTGCCGGCCTGGTATCTGTATCCCCTATTATGACAAGAGCCTTGCTGGAAGGTCCGCTTGTTAAATCAAAAAAGAAAAACGGTCCAGGGGTCACTTTCCTGGTGTCTGCTAAAAAAAGCTACCTCGATCAAACTTCAAAATCAATATACGGCGGTTTAGGCGAACCGTTTAGTAATGGCCTGCCTTACAGTTTTACTGACGTTTATGGTAAAGTGACCTTAAGTTCAGATAACGGTAGCAAGCTAAATCTTTTCGGCTTCAGCTTTACTGATGATGCTAAGTTGCTTGATCCGCAAACACATGTGCCTATAGCCGATTTCAACTGGAAGGCTTCCGGCGGCGGCGGTACCTTTGTGGTATCACCCGGTAGCTCTTCAGCACTTATAGATGGTAAATTTGCCTATTCACGGTACAATATCAACTTCAACAACTACGCTTTAACTACACCAAGCACCAGTGAAATAGATAATTTTGAAGCAGGATTGAACTTTACATACTACCTGCCTCACTACAGTGAATTAAAGTATGGTTTGGAAGTAAGCGGTTACCACACCAGCCTTAGTTATAATGAGTTGCAAAACATCAGTACTACTTTAGAACAGCAAAGTACGCTTGCTGGTCTGTACATGGTATTCCGTAAAAATTTTGGTGAAAAATTCATAATTGAACCCAGCATCCGTTTTCAATATTATTCAGAATTATCACAGGTATCTCCTGAACCACGCCTAGGGCTTAAGTACAATATCAATGATAACCTGCGCCTGAAATTTGCAACAGGCCTTTACTCACAAAATATTGTTAGTACCAAGAACGATGTGGATATAGTAAACTTCTTTACTGGTTTTTCACTTAGTCCGCAACAAACAGTAAACGGTACAAATGGCCAGCCGGTTTCATCTCCGTTGCAAACTGCTTACCATGTAAGTGGTGGTATAGAATATGACTTGAACAGGGTGGAATTGAACCTGGAACCATGGGTGAAAGATTTTACTAGGTTGATAGAAATAAACAGGTACAAGCTTTATTCTACAGACCCTGATTTTGCAGCAGGTACCGGCATTGCAACGGGTTTAGACCTTTCTGCAAAATATAGTTACGACAGGATCTATTTATGGGGCGCTGCAGGTTTGCAGAATGTAAATTATACTAACATTGGTTCAGACGGAAAGGTACAAACCTATCCTGCACCTTTCGACAGGCGCTTCAACCTGAATATTGTTGGCGCTTACACTGCTGGCAAAAAGAAGGATTGGGATCTTTCTGCACGTTTCAACCTTGGTTCACCTTTCCCATTCACCCTTACCCAGGGCTTTTATGAAGCCTTGACACCAGGAGCAGGTAACAATGTGGGTTCAAACGTCAATCAGCAAAATGGTACACTTACCGCGCTCTATGCAAATGCCATAAACGGAGGCAGGTTATCATGGTATCATCGCCTGGATGTGTCAGCAAAAAAACGCTTTGCGCTTAGTAAGAAATCAAGCATTGACCTTACCTTTAGTTTAACTAATGTTTACGACAGGCAGAACATTTTTTATGTGGACAGGTACTCCAATATCAGTATCTTTCAACTACCAATATTTCCAAGTGTTAACCTGACCTGGAATTTCTAAACAGTTATGGCTTTAAAGGATTCGAAATGTTTTCTAACCTTACTATTAGCATCGTTCACATACTGCGGATATGCGCAGGTACATGCACCTGAAGTTGTACCAGATAGGTGGCTATCTGTTGCAGACCAACAGTTCGCAGCTGAAAACTACACGCTCGCCATACAGTCTGCCTGTCATTACATGGATGCTGCTACCAGCCTCACCGATGCAAAAACTGGTAATGAGCTTACTAAAGCCAAATACTACATTGCAGTTTCACGGTTAAAGACCAACCAGGAAACAGGGATAGACGATGCCCGCCAACTAATAGCTACCACACCTGTTGCAGCTTATAAACAACGTGCATCGTATGCGCTGGCACAATACTATTTCAGACACAATAAATACATGGCTGCTATACCATGTTACGAGGCGGCAGGAATAGCCAACCTGAGCAATGAAGAAATAGCAAACGAAAAATTTGAGCTTGCGTATTGCTACTTCAATAACCGCCAACTAGACAAAGCAGAACCGCTATTTGCATCTATAAAAGAACTGCAACAGGGCAAGTATTACGCTGCCGGAAATTATTACTATGGTCTGCTCGCATACAATGCTAACAACTATCCCGATGCTTTAAGCAGTTTTGACCGTATAAAAGACTTACCGCAATATAGTAACATAGTGCCCTACTATATTGCAGAGATCTATTACTTCACCGGTAGCAGAGAAAAAGCGCTTCAGGAAGCTGAAGCATTGGTAAAAAGACCTGAAAAGCTGTACTATGATAATGAACTGCATCTACTGGCTGCACAGTGCCTCTTTGAAGATCAACACTTTAAAGATGCGCTGCCCTATTTTGAGTTTTACTACGATAATGTAGATAAAATAAGAAAGGAAGACCTCTATGAAATGGCCTATTGCTACTATCGTGTAAATAATTGGACACAAGCCATAGACAAATTCAAATTGCTGAGCAGCACACAAGACAGCCTGGGACAAACTGCAATGTACTTGCTGGGCGATGCCTACCTGCAAACAGGCGATAAAACAAGCGCCAGGAACGCATTCAGTTTTTGCGGTGATATGCCGTTCAATACAAGCCTGCAAGAGACTGCAATACTGCTTTATGCCAAGCTTTCTTACGAAATGGGGTATAATGATGCTGCTACACTTGCATTAAAAAACCTGCTGGAACATTTCAAGAAAACAAAGTATAAAGATGAGGCCCGGACATTATTATCCGATCTGCTGGTAAAAACCAATAACTACTACGAAGCTTATTTATACCTCACAGAAGTAAAGGACAAGAACACTGAATACTGGCGGGTGTACCAGAAAGTAGTATATGGTTATGCATTGCAACAGGCCGAACTTGGCGATGTGCATGAAGCAGACAACCTGCTTGCAAGCACGTTGCAGCATCCTGAAGACATCAGTTATGAGGCTGCCACCTTGTTCTGGAGAGGAGAACTGGCCTACAGGCAGAACAATTATGAAAACACGATCCGCTTTTCCCAAGAGTTTCTGAATAAGACTGAAAAAAACGCCAACATAAAGAGGGTAAGCGCTGCGGCTACCCGGCCACATGCTTTACTCAATATGGGCTATGCGGCTATGGAAGAAAGTAAATTCAGCGATGCCCGCAAATACTTTAATGAAGCGCAGGTAAACACAGGGGCTGACACCACAGATAAGCAGGAAGCTTTGCTGCATGAGGCAGATGCAGTCTTTATGACCAAAGACTATCCGCATGCAACCAGCCTTTATGATAAGATAATTGCAGCCAACGGCAGCGATGCAGATTACGCACGATACCAGAAAAGCATATTGCTGGGTCTGCAAAAACAACCTGCAGCCAAAATAGCGCTATTGCAATTGCTGATGAGCAAAGGAGAGTTATCGCCGTTAGCCAATCAGGCACGTTACGAGCTAGCCTCAACTTATATCGAAGCGAACAGATATAAAGATGCTGTTGTTATACTGCAACCATTAATTGTAAAAAATGCAAGTAATCTTGCTCCTAAAGCCCTGTTAAAAACCGGGTTTGCTTACCAACAGCTGAATGATCTTCCTAATGCTATCAGTGCCTACAAGAGCATCATCACAGGTTTCCCCGCATCAGAAGAACGCCCATCGGCAATGGATGCACTGAAAAACCTGTATATAGAAAATGACGAACCTGCAGCATATGCTCAGTTCCTGAAAGACAACAACCTTTCATCTACTGACAACAATACACTGGATTCAGCTTATTACAAGGCTGCAGAAGTGCAGTTTGCATCTGGCAACTGGGATAAGGCGCGCGAATCGATGACCAAGTACATCAATCAGTTCCCTAATGGAACATTCATTACAAAGGCTCATTATTACCGTGCCGAAAGTAACTACCTGCTTAAAGACGGCAAAGATGCACTTGTTGATTACAGTGCAATACTGAAAGGCCAGACAAATGAATTTACCGAAAATAGTGCAAAAAGGGCTGCCAGTATTGCATACCAGGCAAAAGACTATAAAGCGGCTGAAGACTACTATCGGGCATTCAGGAATACTACAGGCACTAATACTAATTTACAGCTGGCATACAGCGGCCTCATGAAGTCAAGTTTTTACCTGGGTACAATGGACTCTTCATCGGCATATGCTGATTCCCTTATTGCTATGCCTCAACCCGATTCTACATTGAGGGCAGAAGCATTGCTATACAAAGGCAAGGTCTTATCCCAGTCAAAAAATACAGAAGCTGCCCAGTCTTACTTCCAGCAGGTGCAAGACAATTCTAATACTACCATCGCTGCAGAAGCGCGGTACAATATTGCCGAATATTATTACAATCAAGATAACCTGAAAGATGCAGAGAAAATGGCCAATGCCACAATTCGCGCATCATCTGGCAACGATTATTGGACAGTTAAGGCTTATCTTTTATTGTCAGATATACTGGTAAAAGAAAAGGACTATTTTAATGCCAAAGCCACCCTGCAAAGTATTGTAAAGAATACGGGGATAGCAGAACTAAAGCAGGAGGCCACCAGGAAACTGGACCAGGTAAAGAAACTAGAGAAAAAACAAAGTAAACTATCTGAAGAATGATTTGCGGGAGTATGAAAAAGTTATTCTTATTGACAGCCGTTTGTGTTGCTGCATCTTCATATGGTGTGGCGCAAACAGCCGTACCTGCAAGAGATACATCAATAAAAGGGGCAACCATTGAGGTGATCCAATCTTACAAGCCTGAAGTAAAACAACGGCCTAAACAGGAGTACACACCTTCTCTACCACCTGTTGATAATACACACCCGGTATTTAACTACAACGTCCCACAACAAACACTTAACTATTCTTACAATTCCTTACCGTTACGCCCCCTGGCACTGGGCCGGGACACTACCCTTCCACCATATCCTAATTACGTAAAACTGGGT
This sequence comes from Bacteroidota bacterium, assembly GCA_013286835.1. Taxonomy (GTDB): domain Bacteria; phylum Bacteroidota; class Bacteroidia; order Chitinophagales; family Chitinophagaceae; genus JABDEZ01. The sequence continues at coordinate 5,496 of JABDEZ010000088.1, read as the reverse complement.
GGGGGTAACTTATCTACTCTATTCCTGGACGCAGGTATTGGCAGCCTGAAGGGTAAAAACTATGAAACTGCTTTCCATCTGCATTCCATAACGCAACAGGGCAGCATTCAAGATCAAAAATCTTCACTTACTGATTTTGAGGCAGACGGTACATTGCATAAAGCAAGTGGCCAATGGCATGGTTTCGTGGATGCCATGCGCAATCAGTATAGCTACTTTGGTTATAATCACGACCTGTACCAACCTACGGCAGACAGTATAAAACAAACGTTTACGAGTGTAAAAGTGGGTGCCGATATGCAAAAAGAGAACGCAGCAGATAGCAAGTTCAATTACCACCCTGCAATAGCCGCCTCTATTTATGCAGATAAATTCAGCACAACTGAGACCTCTTTCACATTAAACGCTCCTTTTTACTATCGCATAGATAGTTCGCTTGACCTGCAGATAGCTGCAAATGGTATATTTACGCAGTATAAAAACGCGCAGCAAAGTTTCAGCAACAACATTATTCAGTTCGATCCCGGTATCAACTACCATACAGGGTCGTTTACTGCACACGCTTACCTTTCACCAGCTATAGGCAGCAATGAAAACTACCTTTTGCCCAACCTTGGCGCAACCTACAATATACCCAAAACATTATTTACAATAAACGCTGGCTGGACAGCAAGCGTAAGACAAAACACTTACGAACAACTGACCACCGAGAACCCTTATATTTTCAACTCTTTTGTAGCGCCACAAGGTATGTATGCACCACAGCAAACACGCAGCGACGAAGTATATGGTGGCATACAAACCAATCTGGGTAATCACTTGTCATTATCTGGCAGGGTAAGCTGGTGGCAGTACGACCATTTGCCCGTATTCCTAAACAATATTGGCGATCAAAAACAGTTTAGTGTTCTCTACGATAATAACCTTAACGCAACGTCTTTACAGGCAGCGCTTACCTACAAAGTTGCCAATAAATTCTCTGCCGATGTGCAAGGTATTTTCTATACCTACTTCAATGGCTCGCAGGCAAAAGCATGGCAGGAACCCGGCATACGCCTCAGGGGCTCATTGCTCTACCGCCCTATTGCAGCACTCAGCCTTACAGCATATGCAAATGTGCTGGACCAGATATATGCCTTGCAAAATGCAACAATAGTAAAGCTTGATCCCACACTTGATATAGGTGGTAGCGCCGAATACCAATTGATTCCCAGATTATCTGTTTTCTTACAGGTTAACAACCTCCTGAACAATAAGAATGAACGCTGGCTTGGCTACCAGTCTTACGGCACTAATATATACGGCGGATTGAGATTTAAATTTTAGTATGGTTATGGTCACATTGAAACGATATGCTTACCTTCACTACAATTTTTGATTAGAAATGGACATAGCTAAATATATAGGACTTTTTTTACTAAAAAACCACTTTTGCTACATACATGGTCTGGGCAACCTGGAGCTCAGAAAACGTTCTGCTACGCAGGATGGTGATACCTTGCGCGGCCCCTCTTATGAGGTTGTAGTAACACAAGGTGGCTCAATAGACGATAACCTTGCCAACTTTATAGCTACTAACGAATTTATCAGCATATCGAAAGCATCCAATGCACTACGCGATTTCAGCACCAATTCCCGGGCGCAATTATTGGAAGGTAAAGATGTTATTATATCCAATATTGGGAAGTTCCAGGAGGTAAATGGAAGAATATCATTTATCACAGATCCTAACCTGCAATATACACCGCATTCTGTTCCATCTATGCGTACAGATCGCAGGCCGGATGAAGCTGCTGCTGCGCGGCCTTATACCCCACCATTACCTTCTATGCAGACAAATGCTGAAAAACCCGCATCTCAATCTGCAACTCCACCACCGCCACCAGCCCAATCAACGGCATCCGTTGATTGGAAAAAAGTGATCGTAGCTGTGGTAGCATTAATAGTACTTATTGTACTTGCACTGGTAGCTTTCAAATTTATACAGAACAGGAACAATAAGGCCGAATCAGATTTGCATCCTCATGTATTGGTGCCGCCACCCACTATGGTTCCACCCAAAGTAGATAGCGCTGCTTTATTAAAGAATGCAGATACAATGCGCACCTACAACTTTATTATTGGTGATGAGGAAACCCGCAAAAAAGCCGAGAAAAAAGCAGCGCTTATGATCTCTTATGGTCATCAGGGTGTGCAGATGGTGCCACAAGATTCTTCTATGTTCCTCATAGTGATGCCTGTAAAATGTGCCCCAAGCGATACTTTAAGAGTTATGGATTCCCTCGGCAGGTTCTATGCTTATCCGGGCGTCAGTATTTATCAATAAAGTAATCTATTAAGCAGAACTTATTTTTCAATAAAAGGGCTTCGGCTCTTTTATTTTTTGCAAGATCAAAACCATACACATAAGCAACCACCCATCTAAAGATAGTCCCCTATTCCAGAAGACGCATTACTATACATCAGTAAAAAAAAGAAGATCAGAACTTATTCAACAGCCAGGAATTGCTCTGCCATGGTTATGAGTTCACCTGTAGCTATGTTCAAGTGCTCATTTATCAGAATTCTGTCAAACTGGGGAGCAAATGTAAGCTCCTGTTCAGCCTTTGATATACGTTCATTTAAGCTGAACTCTGTTTCAGTACCTCTGTGAACAAGCCGGCGGCGCAGTTCTTCCAGCGATGGGGCCTCAATAAAAATAGTGAAGGCTATACTTGGGTACCGGTCGCGTATGGCGAGTGCACCTTGCACATCTATATCTACAAGTGGAGTTTTGCCACTATCCCATATTCTTTGCAGCTCAGACCTTAACGTACCATAGTACTTACCAGGATAAACCATTTCCCACTCTACAAAAGCATCTTCATCTATCAGTTGCCTGAATTTCTGTTCATCAAAGAAATAGTAATCCTTAGCATTGATCTCACCAGAACGTGGTGACCGTGTGCATGCCGATATAGAAAAAGACAGGTTGGGACATGCCGTCAGTAACCGCTTCACTAAAGTAGTTTTACCGGAGCCGGACGGTGCAGTAATGATGATGATCTTGTTGGCCAAAGATGTAAACGCTTAAAGGAATGCGAATATAAATTGATAATTCCACACTTCTATGTGCCACACTGCTTCTCATCACATTTTAAAAATACCGAGCAATTATTATTTCAATGCATAGTGCTACAGTTATGCTATATCTAAATAAAAAATGGATCAACCTGCCGTATAGCAAAAGTTAATCCATTCTATATAGTTAATCTAGTTTTTCAGTCTCTATTCATCCAGCTTCAGTACAGCAAGGAAAGCTTCCTGTGGTATTTCCACATTACCTATCTGGCGCATCCGTTTCTTCCCTTCTTTCTGTTTTTCAAGCAATTTTCGTTTACGCGATATATCACCACCATAACACTTTGCAGTAACATCTTTACGCATAGCCGATATAGTTTCGCGCGCTACGATCTTAGCGCCCAATGCAGCCTGTATTGCTATCACAAACTGTTGACGTGGCAAAAGGTCTTTAAGTTTAGAACACAACTTACGGCCAAACTCGTTGGCACGGCTGCGGTGTATTAAAGCGCTCAAAGCATCTACTTTTTCAGCATTCAGCAGTATATCCATCTTCGCTATGTCGCTTTCACGGTAGTCAAGCGGGTTATAGTCAAAAGATGCATAACCACGGGTTGATGATTTCAGCTTATCATAGAAGTCAAAAACTATTTCTGTAAGCGGCAGTTCAAATATAAGTTCTACCCGGGTTGGTGTAAGATAATGCTGATTGATAAGAACTCCGCGTTTGCCCAGGCACAGGCTCATGATATTGCCTATATAATCAGGCAGCGTTATGATCTGCGCACGGATGAATGGCTCTTCAATGCGATCTATACGGCTGGGATCCGGCATTTCTGTCGGATTGTTCACAATGATCGCTTTATCCTTATCACGGGTCAGGTAAGCTTTAAAACTTACGTTGGGCACAGTAGTGATCACGGTCTGGTTAAACTCACGTTCCAGTCGTTCCTGTATGATCTCCATATGCAGCATACCCAGGAATCCACAACGGAAACCAAAGCCAAGCGCCTGCGATGTCTCAGGCTCATAAGTGAGCGAGGCATCGTTAAGCTGTAGTTTTTCCATGCAGTCACGCAGGTCTTCAAAATCATCAGTATCTACAGGGAATATCCCTGCAAACACCATTGCTTTCACTTCCTGGAAACCGGCAACAATTTCCTGGGTAGGGTTAGTCACCTGGGTAATTGTATCCCCTACTTTCACTTCCCTGGCCACCTTTATACCTGTTATGAGGTAACCCACATCGCCTGTTGTCACCTCGGGTTTAGGTACAAGCCCCATTTTTAAAATACCCACCTCATCCGCATAATATTCTGCGTCTGTATGTATGAACCTGATCTTTTCCCCCTTCTTAATGGTGCCATTGAACACGCGGAAGTAAACAATAATACCCCTGAACGAGTTAAATACACTGTCAAATATAACAGCCTGCAGTGGCGCATCTTCCTTTCCTTTTGGGGCAGGGATACGTTCTATAACAGCAGCCATTATTTCTTCTATACCTATGCCCGATTTACCGCTGGCCAGTATTATATCTTCTACCTTACAACCAATCAGGTCCACTATCTGGTCCTGGGTTTCAGGTATCATAGCGCCATCCATGTCTATCTTGTTAATAACCGGGATGATCTCCAGGTCATTATCAAGCGCCAGGTAAAGGTTGGATATGGTTTGTGCTTGTATCCCTTGCGAGGCATCTACCAGCAAAAGCGCACCTTCACAAGCGGCCAGCGCTCTCGATACTTCATACGAAAAGTCAACGTGACCTGGAGTATCTATCAGGTTAATCACATACTTTTCGCCCTTATATACATAGTCAATTTGTATAGCATGGCTTTTAATAGTAATGCCTTTTTCACGTTCCAGATCCATATCATCAAGCACCTGCGCCTGCATATCGCGGGATGATATGGTTTTGGTAAATTCTAAGAGACGATCGGCCAGGGTACTCTTACCGTGGTCGATATGGGCTATGATACAGAAATTGCGAATATTTTGCATAAGAAATTAAGAATTGCAAAAGTACGCAAAAATGAGGGGTTTACCGTATCAATACAACGTGTGATTTTTACAATACTTGCGGAAACAGTATTCAAAAAAAGCCGGTAATAGAAAAGGTGCTTTCCTATTGCCGGATCTGTAGTAAAAATCAATATAATTAATACACGTGCTGTCCGCCGTTAATGGCATAGTTGGCCCCGGTTATAAAACTAGCTTCCTTTGACGCCAGGAAAGACACCAGGTGTGCTATCTCTTCAGTGCCACCCAAACGGCCAATAGGTATTTCGGCAACTATTTTATTTCTTATTTCCTCGGCTACGGCCATTACCATGTCTGTACCAATATAGCCCGGGGAGATAGTATTTACTGTTATCCCTTTCCGCGCTACTTCCATAGCCAGTGTTTTAGTGAATCCGTGCATCCCAGCTTTTG
>JABDEZ010000087.1:1839-11354 GCA_013286835.1 Bacteroidota bacterium | reverse complement strand
AGTGCCTTATATACATATTATTGATTGTATTCCTGGATAAGGCTGCAGGCCAGGAACACATTACCTATAAGCGTAGTAATACGGCCTTGTCGCATAAAAAACAAGCGAATAGGAACCTGATGAAGACTACATCGCTTAGCCTGCCTTTTTTTGATGATTTTACCGGATACAGCTTGTACCCAGATAGTACAAAGTGGGTTGATGATGAGGTGTATATAAATAATACCATGTGCGTAAACCCTATAAGCCGTGGGGTAGCCACAATGGATGCCCTGAATAGTATGGGAATACCATATGACTCATTTAATAATTATAATTTCAGGTATGCCGATAGTCTTACATCTCAATTCATAGATCTCAGCGTTCATAGTCCGGCAGACAGTATATACCTGAGCTTCTTTTACCAGCCGCAGGGGAACGGTTTTTCTCCTGTACCAGGAGACTCTCTTATGGTTTACATGCATAAGAATGATAATGACTGGAGGTTAATGTGGGTAATACCCGGCACCTCTTTGCAACCTTTTCAGCAGGTAATGATACCTGTGACTGACACCACTATGTTTTTTAATGGTTTTCAGTTCAGGTTTGTGAATATAGGTGCGCTTAACTATAGCGATGCGGTGTGGAATATAGATTATGTAAGGTTGGCAGCAGGCCGGAATATGTATGATACGGCGGTAAACGACATTGCGTTTAACCAGAACCCAACCTTCATGCTTAATGATTATACTTTCATGCCTTATCGCCAGTTTATGATAAATCCTCCCGGTGAGCGGGCTACGTCTTTTTCTGATGATTTGCGCAATAACTATACAACTACTCAGCCGGTGACTTATGGATATACTGCAACGGAATTGACTACAAACACGCCTTTGTTCGTAAGCCCGTTAAGCAGTACTGTTGCCCCTGCAGGGACAACCCAGCAATTGACTTATAGTACTTACACCAATACAATACCGCTAGGTGGTTTGTATGACAAGGTGGTTTATGAAAACAAATGTTTTATACAGTCGGTAGGCCCTGCAGATTATGCAGCGAACGATACTATTGTCTGTGACCAGGTATTTGATAATTACCTAGCGTATGATGATGGTAGTGCAGAACTTAGCTATTACCTCAATCTATCTCAAAACTTTTCGGGTACACTTGCATTGGAGTATCATTTAAACCGCCCCGATACTATGCAGGCATTAGCAATATACTTTGGACGGCAGGCTCCGCCACCGGCATATAAACAGTTCTCTATAGTTGTGTACAATTCGCTGGCAGGTGTTAATGGGAATTATCAGGACAATAAAATATATGAGCAAGACTACATTACCCCTGCATATAATGATACTGTAAATGATTATTGGGTATATAGATTAGATACGCCATTGGCTTTACCGACAGGTACGTTTTATGCTGGTATTATGCAGCCGGACTATAGCGATACTTTGTATTTGGGTTTGGATGCCAATAGGATTGGCGGTAACCACGCATATTACAACGTACTTGGCTTATGGAATTCATCGCAGATACAGGGCGCTATAATGATGCGGCCGTTATTGGGGCAACCTATACCGGGTACTGCCGTTAAAGAGATAACAACAGGAACAACAACTACCTGGGACGCGTTTCCTAACCCTGCACACAACAATATTAGATTGAAATTTGCGGATAGCCATAATGCAAATTATATTGTAACAGACATTGCAGGACGTACTGTGAAACAAGGCATTAACCAGGCTGGTACGAATATAGATATCTCGACTTTGGTTGCCGGTGTTTATTTTATGCGAATAGCGGTTGATGGGATATGGGCGATACCCAGGAAAATTGTAAAGGATTAGATTAGGAGATCATTTGAAAAAAGAAGCATGGGCAGATGCACGAGATAGAACCATTTTATAACTGGCGGCATTTATACATTGCCGAGGAAGATGAGCTTTCCCCTTTTTATGGCCGGGAATATAGCGAGTTTGAATATAGTAATACCGTTTACAACTATTACATACATCCCCAATGGGACGAATTTGGTTCAAAGACCTTGTACCTGAAAGTGTTATTTGTTGATTACGAACTAAATTTTGCAATAATAGAATTGATAGGGGAGTGGAATGATGCTGTGGAAAACGATATTATGCATTTGAAAAGGTCGGTAATAGACCTGTTGATAGCTGAGAAAATTTACAAATACATTCTCATTACCGAGAATGTGCTGAACTTCCATAGCAGTGAAGATGATTACTATGAGGAGTGGTACGAGGATATAAAAGATGAAGGTGGTTGGATCGTTTCTATAAACATGCCTGAACAAACACAGTATGATTTCAGGAAATCTCATATAGACAGATATATAAAACTATTTGAAGTAGATAATTGGCGGACTTTTCAGCCGAATATGTTTTTCCAGTTGATTGATAATAAGATGTTACGGCTGAACGAGGGGTAATTTCCGGAATTTGAAAATAGCGATGCCTGTAGTTTCAATTATTTAGTTATCTTATTTATATCCAATCGATAGCTTTTTACGCTTCGCGTATTATCTTTGCGAAGATTTTACAAAACTGTTACACTTTTAATCTTTCCGGACTTTTATGAATTGGAAAAATTCTTTTTCAACATCTATCGGTAAAAAGCTGCAAATGGCTTTAACCGGGTTATTTCTAATTTTATTCCTGGTGGTGCATTGCTACGTGAATGCCCAGATATTCTGGAATGATGGTGGTAAACAGTTTAACGAGGCTGCCCATTTCATGGGTACCAACGTTGTTATACGTATTACAGAAATTGGACTTTTTGCTTTTCTAATATTGCATATTGTGCAAGGTTTGATGCTTTGGGCAAAAAACAGGTCAAGACGCAGTGTAAAGTATGCAGTAACACCTGGCAATAAGGTAAGCCCATGGTACAGCAGGTCTATGGCTTTACTTGGTACGCTTGTTTTGTTGTTTTTAATTGTACATCTTTCCCAGTTCTGGGCTCCTAACCGTTTCTCGCAAACAACGGGCAATGGTGAGTTGGACCTATACGCACGCATGAAGGAAACTTTCAGCATGCCATGGGTTGTTGCTGTTTATCTTTTAGGCTGTTTTGCATTGGCCTGGCACCTGGTACATGGTTTCTACAGCGCATTCCAGACCATGGGGCTGGCGAAACATAACTATAAAAAGATGATCAAGTGCGTTGGGGTTGCTTTTGCGATCATCGTGCCAATCATCTTTGCTTTGATGCCTATCTGTTTTTACACTGGCTGCTTAAATTAATTTTCTCAAACAATTCGATTTTCCTCTTATGCCACTTAATTCTAAAATACCGGCTGGTCCGTTAGAGTCGAAATGGAAAACATATAAATCTACCTGCAAGCTGGTTAACCCGGCTAATAAAAGGCAGTTAGAGATCATAGTTATTGGTACTGGTCTTGCCGGTGCATCTGCAGCAGCATCGCTGGGCGAGATGGGTTACAAGGTGAAAGCATTCTGCTTCCAGGACAGTCCGCGCCGTGCACACTCTATAGCTGCACAGGGTGGTATCAATGCCGCCAAGAACTATCAAAATGATGGAGATAGCACTTATCGCCTGTTTTACGATACTGTAAAAGGTGGCGACTACCGTGCTCGTGAAGGCAATGTATATCGTCTTGCTGAAGTGAGTGCAAGCATCATTGATCAATGCGTAGCGCAGGGTGTGCCTTTTGCACGTGAATATGGTGGATTGCTGAGCAACCGTTCTTTTGGTGGTACACAAGTACAGCGTACTTTTTACGCTGCGGGCCAGACCGGCCAGCAGTTGCTGATAGGTGCTTACCAGGCACTTGAGCGCCAGGTAGCACTAGGTAATGTAGAAATGTTCTCCCGCCATGAAATGATGGAAGTGGTGAAAATAGATGGTGTAGCGCGTGGTATCATTGCCCGTAACCTGGTAACAGGTGAGCTGGAACGTCATTTTGGCCATGCAGTATTATTGTGCAGCGGTGGTTACGGCAACGTATTCTACCTGTCAACAAATGCAATGGGATCTAACGTTTCCGCTGCATGGAAGGCACACAAACAAGGCGCATTCTTTGGCAACCCATGTTTCACACAGATACACCCAACCTGCATACCGGTTAGTGGCGACCATCAGTCAAAACTCACTTTGATGTCTGAGTCATTGAGAAATGACGGCCGTATATGGGTACCAAAACAAAAAGGCGACAACCGCAAGGCAACAGATATACCTGAAGAAGAACGCGATTACTACCTGGAAAGAAGGTACCCTGCGTTCGGTAACCTGGTACCGCGCGATGTAGCCAGCCGTGCAGCAAAAGAGCGTTGCGATGAAGGCTATGGTGTAGGTGCATCTAAAATGGCAGTTTATCTTGATTTTGCTGCAGCGATCATGCGCTATGGTAAAATAGAAGCCAACAAACAAGGCCAGCACAATGCTGATGCCGCAGCTATACGCACATTGGGTGAGGCTGTTGTAAAAGAAAAATATGGTAACCTGTTTGAAATGTATGAAAAGATAACAGGCGAAGATCCTTATAAAGTACCTATGCGCATATACCCTGCTGTACACTATACAATGGGTGGCTTGTGGGTAGATTATGAACTGATGACCACTGTTCCAGGTTTGTATGCATTGGGAGAGGCTAACTTTAGCGATCATGGTGCTAACCGTCTTGGCGCTTCTGCGCTTATGCAAGGGCTGGCAGATGGCTACTTTGTGATACCATACACAATGGGTAACAACCTGGCTGATGATATCCGTACTAAGGCTATACCAACAGACCATGCTGCCTTTGTAGCTGCTGAAAAAGAAGTAAGCGACAGGATCAATGAGCTGATGGGCATTAAGGGTAATACCAGTGTAGAAGCTTTCCATAAAAAGCTGGGTAAGATAATGTGGGAAAAGTGCGGTATGGCACGTAATGCTAAAGGCCTGACGGAAGCTATAGCAGAAATACAAGCATTGAAGAAAGAATTCTGGAGTGATGTACGCATACCTGGCGATATAAATGAGTTCAATCCGGAACTGGACAAGGCAGGCCGCGTGGCAGACTTTATAGAGCTAGGCGAACTAATGTGTAAGGATGCGCTGAATCGTAACGAAAGTTGCGGTGGCCACTTCCGCGAAGAATATCAAACACCTGATGGTGAGGCAATGCGCCAGGATGACCTATACAGCTACGTAGCGGCATGGGAGTACAAAGGCGACAGTCAGGAAGAACTGCACAAAGAGGAACTGATATTTGATGTGGTTCATCCAAGCCAGAGGAGTTACAAATAATTTATTCATTTTCAAATTACCATATTTGTTATGGAACACAATACAATGAATTTGACCCTGAAAGTTTGGCGTCAAAAGAACAATAAAGCAAAGGGTGGTTTTGAAACATTTAATGTAAAGAACATTTCTTCCGAAATGTCTTTCCTGGAAATGTTTGATGTACTGAACGAGCAACTGGTGGCTGAAAACAAGGAGCCCGTAGCGTTTGATCATGACTGTCGTGAAGGTATATGTGGTGCTTGCAGTATGTACATCAACGGTCGTGCGCATGGGCCTTGGCACCACAATACTACCTGTCAGTTGCACATGCGCGAATACAAGGATGGCGATACCATAGTTGTAGAGCCATGGCGCGCAGATTCATTCCCCGTTATTAAAGACCTGGTAGTAGATCGTTCCGCATTCGACCGTATCATACAAGCCGGTGGTTACATATCTGTGAACACAGGTAACGCGGTAGATGCAAACTCACTGCCTATTGACAAACAAAAGGCGGACGAATCGTTTGCTGCTGCTACCTGCATAGGTTGTGGCGCTTGCGTTGCGGCTTGCCCTAATACCTCTGCTATGCTGTTCGTATCGGCTAAGGTTTCTCACTTGGCACTGCTGCCACAAGGTGAACCTGAACGCCAACTACGTGCCGTGAAAATGGTAGAACAGATGGATACAGAAGGTTTTGGAAGCTGTACCAACATTGGCGCATGCGAAGCTGAATGTCCTAAAGGCATTTCTCTTGAAAACATTGCCCGCCTCAACCGCGAATACATTTCTGCTATAATGGACGGCGATAGCACCGGTGTATAAGCAGGGTTAATATAAAATTGCTACTGAAGGCTGCCACATGTTGGCAGCCTTTTGTTATTTTTGACAATGCTCAGAAAATTGTTCCTTGTTTTTATTGCAATGCAATTATGCTTTACGTCTTTTGCGCAGGCAGATAGCAGCCATTTACGCATCAGCCTGCTTACCTGTGGCGTAGGCGATGAGATATGGGAAACCTTTGGGCACGATGGAGTACGTATTATTGATAGCGTGCATCATACAGATATGGTGTACAACTATGGCACCTTTAATGGCTTCGATAAAGGGTTTGAGTTGGCCTTTATGCGTGGGAAGTTGTTGTACTATCTTTCTTATGGTCCGTTTCCTGAGTTTATGCAAGAATATGTAGATGCTAAACGCAGAGTGCAGGAGCAGGTATTTGATATGACTGGTGCACAAAAGCAGCAAGTATATGCCTTCTTGCAAAACAATGCACAAGAAGAGAACCGCTATTACAAGTATGATTTCTTTTTTGATAACTGTGCTACCCGCATCCGGGATATACTACCTGATGATAGGATATTCGGATCAAAATTTCATTATGGCAACGTGTTGCCGCCTAATTCAAGTATCTCTTTCCGCGATATCATCAACAAGTATTTTTATCGACAGTTGTGGGAACGCTTTGGTATCAACATACTCCTGGGTAGCAAGATAGACCGCATTATGACCAACAAGGACATTATGTTCCTGCCCGATTTTTTAAGGGATGGACTAGACAAGGCAACTGTAGATGGCAGACGTGTGGTAACAGCTCCCAAAACCATATTGGAGGGTAGCCCCGTAAAACCTGCTATACCTGATGGGCCATTGATACTTACCAGTATTATTGCCATACTCACAATTTCAGGACTTTTTATTAAAAGACTTAGGGTTCTGGGGGTAATTATGTCGTCTTTACTATTGATGGTGACTGGTTTGTTAGGTATTCTTGTATTAGTAATGTGGTTTGGTACAGATCACCAGGGTTGTCATGACAATTACAGTCTGTTGTGGGCATTGCCTACCAATGTGATACTCGCATTTACTATGAACAGAAAGAAAAGAGGTAATGACAGGTATGCATTGATTGCTATAATACTGTTGATAGGATCTTTGCTGGTACATGTACTGCACATACAGCAAATGCTGTTGGTTGAGATGCTCCCGTTGCTGGTGGCATTGCTCTGTGTTTATGGCACAATTTATAAGCGTAGCCGAGTAAAAGCAGTTGTATGATGTTTTACACCAGTACTGATGTTTTTCCAAAGATAGCCTATCGGAAATATGGGGAAGGCCCAGTGGTAGTTTTACTCCATGGTTTTCCTGCTGACGGTAATTTATGGGAAAATATATGGCCTGGGTTGCAAGGTTTTACTGTCATAGTACCAGATTTCCCAGGTACCGGAGGGAGTGACGGTGTTAAAGGTGAGCTTACCATTGAAATGCTGGCAGATTTTGTGTACGATATACTTCAGCATGAAAATATTGTTGAGGCAGTAATCGCAGGGCATTCTATGGGTGGATATACTGCTGCTGCATTTGCTGTAAAATACCCTACAATATTGAAAGGAATGGCAATGGTACATTCCACCGCAGGCGCTGATGACGACGAGAAGAAAGAACAACGTAAAAAGGTGATAGGTATTATACGAAATGGGGGCAAAGAAGCGTTTATCAGGCAGATGGTTCCCGGGCTTTTTTCGGCAAGTTTTCAGTTGAAATATTCGAGTGATGTTGCGCTGCAGATATCGCGTAGCCTGGAGCTGCCAGATGAGGTTCTGATCAACTTTTATACTGCTATGATGAACAGATGTGATCACACAAATGTTTTAAAAGATATGCGTTTCCCTGTTCAGTGGGTGATAGGTAAAGAGGATGCTATTTTGCCGCTCGGGAAAGCATTAAAACAAAGTAGTTTGGCTGATATTAATTTTGTAAATTTATATAAAAATTGTGGCCACATGAGTATGATGGAACAACCGGGTCAGCTGGTTAGAGATCTCACTCACTTTTTGGAATATTGTTACAGGAAGTAATGTGACTCATTGAATGCGAAAATGAGAATAGGATCAGTAATAGGGTTGATATTGTTTATAATTGCAGGTGTGGTAATACCCGCAAGGGCATCGCATATAGTGGGTGGTGAGGTGACTTATACCTGCTCAGGAAATAACATTTATAACATTGCCATTACCATATATGAAGATTGCCTTACAGGGGATCCCCAGGCAATTGCAGAGGATAACCCAGCATACTTCAGGGCATATGACGGTAGCGGCAACGTATTTAATACACAAGGCATAATGGTATTAAATGCATCTGAGGCACCTCAGTCCGGTTACTGTGATTCAGCCTATTTCAACCCCGCTAGTGATAATATTCTTGTACCTACCAATTTCAGTAATGCGTGCATCAACCATGCACCCAGTACATGCCTGAGAAAAAAGACTTTTAGGAAAACATACTACCTGCCGCCCAATGCTACGGGCTACATGATAGTTTACCAACGATGCTGCCGTAATGCCAGCATTATAAACCTGGTAAACCCCAGCCAGATAGGCGCTACCTACTACTGTACCATACCACCAGCCAGCCTGGCACAATGCAATAATAGTGCGGTATATAAAAATTATCCTCCGCAAATTATTTGTATCAATAACCCATTGTACTATGATAACTCAGCTACAGATGCTGATGGGGACTCGCTGAGCTATCAGTTTTGCGATACTTATGTGGGTGGTGATGAAAATAACGCGAAACCTATTCCTAATCCTCCGCCATATACACCTGTTACTTATGTAAGTCCGTTTTCTTACAGTAATCCTATGGAAGGTAACCCGGGCATACAGATTGACCCTGTGACAGGCATAGTGTCAGGTACACCCAACTTATTGGGTCGGTATGTAGTTACTGTATGTTGCCTGGAGTGGCGTAATGGTATTAACATCAATACCGTAAAAAGGGAATTTCAGTTTGTGGTTACCAACTGCTCAAAAGCAGTAGTAGCAGATATACCACAATTATCGACCCAGGCCAATACGTATGTCGTAAACTGTTCTGACTATACTGTTAAGTTCCTGAACACTAGTGTTGGCGGTTTTCAGTACGACTGGGATTTCGGTTTTCCAGGGGCTACCTCAACAGATTTTGAGCCCACTGTTACTTACCCCGATACCGGCACTTATATTGTAAAGCTTGTTGTGAATAAAGGTTCTACATGTCCTGACAGTATTTCACGATTGGTTAAGGTTTATCCCAAATTTAATGTAAGCTATAGCGTGAGCGGTTTGCAATGTCCTGGTTCTCCCATTGCATTTACAGACCAAACCTTTTCAACTTATAAACCTATAAGCAGTTGGGTATATGATTTTGGTGACGGCACCCCCGTGGCTGATTCTGAAAATACGACCCATGTTTATGCGCAGGGCGGGTTGTACTATGCCGTACTCAGCGCTACC
>JABDEZ010000087.1:0-1829 GCA_013286835.1 Bacteroidota bacterium | reverse complement strand
GTAGAGAAGTACAAGGGTGATGTGACGCTGATCAGGTAATGAGCTTATCTGAACTATGCCGTACTCAGCGCTACCAATCAAAAAGGTTGTATAGATACAGCGATCAAACAGGTGCTTGTAGAAAAATTTACACCTTTTGCCGGTAACGACACTACGATTGTGAAAGGAGAGCACATTTATTTTTATGCTACAGGTGGCAGCCAATATACGTGGACACCGGCCACTAATCTTAGTGATACTACCATACCGAACCCCGTTGGTTATTTTCCTGATACCGGCCGTTTTGCTTATAATGTACATGTAGTAAGCTCTTTTGGTTGCATTGGTGATGCAAGAATAAGGGTATATGTAGTGGGCCAGCCAGCCTTCTTTATTCCTACAGCATTTACGCCTAATGGCGATGGCCGTAATGATATATTTAAACCAACAACTATTGGCTACAGTTCACTCAATTACTTCCGTATCTATAACAGATGGGGTGAGCTGATATACAACTCCCATACGCTGGAAGTGGGATGGGATGGAACATATGGTGGGAAGCCTGTAGAGATGGGTACCTATTACTGGTTGCTCAGTACAATAGACCGGAATGGAACTGTAGAGAAGTACAAGGGTGATGTGACGCTGATCAGGTAATGAGCTTATCTGAACTATGATTCTTTTGATTATTGTGATTTATATGAAATTGGTTTAGCTGTCTGCCCTGTCCGATACCGGACAGGGTGTTTTTTTGTAAAAGCCTTTACTGGTAAGGTTTTTGATTGGGCTGTCCTGTCCGGTTTTAAAACGAAAAGCGGACAGGGGGGATTTGCTGAGCGCTGAAACGTTGGGCGGTGGCTATTATTGAATTTAATTTTACTGTCTGGGTTGTCCGGTAATCGGACAGGTGATTGATGCGTTTGTGAACTGAAAGTGCTCATACTTTAATCTTGATGAAAATAGAAATGTCCGTTGGAAATGGGAATAGGAAAAAGGACATTTTGCATTGTTGGAATAGCTGAAATATCGTGCTGTGGCTAATATGGCTTTATTATTGCTTTTGATAAAATGTCTTAAAATGTCCGTTGGAGGACATTTTTGAATTAGCGATTTTAAGAACTCAACTCATATTTTATGCAGTGCCCTTGTAACGTGAAGGTTTACAGGTTATATATGCGGGCGCAAGGTACCGTTGGTAATTGGTATTTTAGTAAAGAAGTTATGCACTGTTCCACGGGTTGGGATGTTCCATGAAGTTATAATAGCAAATTAGGTAGGGCATTTTGTTATATTTGTATAGTATCCTAATCTACTATATTATGAAAATATTTCTTATTTTATTATTGTGTTCATTACCTCTTACTGTAGCAGGGCAAGTTATTTCACTTGTTGCAGGTGACGGAAATGGGGGAGATGGTACGCCGGCTATATCAGCGATGATATATGACCCCAGCGGATTGACATTTGATAAAAATGGAAATTTATACTTTACTACAAATCTTGGGAATACAGTACGTAAGATTGACACTAATGGCATTATTACTACTATAGCTGGTACTGGGGCGTCAGGGTATAATGGAGATAATATATTAGCCACTTCAGCAAAACTTAATCAACCTACTGGAATAGCTGTAGATACCTTTGGTAATGTCTATTTTACAGATAATTATAATTACAGGATAAGAAAGGTAACAGTAAGCACAGGTATTATTACAACTGTTGCAGGAACCGGAACACCAGGGTTTTCAGGTGACAGTGGGCTTGCGGTGAATGCATCTTTAAATCAACCGGATTGTGTTTGTTTTGATAGATTTGGTAATATGTTTATTGGAGAAGATGTAAACAAAAGA
>JABDEZ010000086.1 GCA_013286835.1 Bacteroidota bacterium | reverse complement strand
CCGCAACCAACCAGACAGGCAATGGTCATGTGGTATATAACAGTACCGGTTCTGGCAATGGCGTGGTTACTGTTACCGGGTTAACTACAAATACCCAATATTATTTTGCTGTTTACGAGTACAATATAGGTACCGGCACATCTCAGAATTATTATGCAACTGCCGCTACTGCAAATACATCAACAACAGGCCCGGTAATAGCAGATACACTGCCCATTACCTCTACCAACTCTATACTAGGTTGGTCTGGCGGTGCGGGAACTGGCAATTTCGGTAGCTTTGCTCCCCCATCAAACGGAACAATCAAAAAGTTTATGGTTGGCGGTTCTTTACTTACAGCAAGTGTTGTGGTAAATGTGCCTGTAGGGTTCAAGATCTCCACAACAATTCCAGGTTCATCAGGTTTCAGTTCAGGTCCAACAACAAAATCATATACAGAAACAGGTGGTACGATCCCTGCCGGCAGCGATACGGTTTATATACATGCCGATGGGGCCGTTGCAAGCGGTACTGCAGCTCCGGGTTATGGCCCTTACACTGCCAATATTACACTCACTAGTACAGGAGCTGCAACAATTACTATCCCTGTTAGCGATACTGTATTAGCAACAGCGCCTACGGCAAGTGGAACCTTATCATTTGGTACAGCAACCAATACTACTATTCCTGTAAATTATACAACGGCAGCAGGTATTGGCACCAATCGTATTATCATAATGCGTGCCGGTGGTTCTGTGAGCTATGCTCCAACCAACGGATTGCCTGTAAGTGGTGTCAATTCTAATTTCAGTTCTGCCACAGACCAGGGGAGCGGCAATAAAATAGTGTACGATGGTACAAGTACCGGAAGCAATGTGCTTACAGTTACAGGGCTTACGCCAGGTACAACCTATTTCTTCAAAGCCTTTGAATATAATATAGGTAATCCAAATTCCCAGAGCTACTACTTCACTGCGCCGGCTACCGGCAGTATAGCTACCGGCACTACTGCAACTGATTTCTATAGTGCAGCTTCAGGCAACATGGATGCTACTGGCACATGGGGCACTAATACAGATGGTTCTGGCTCAAACCCTACAGATTTCGTAACCAGTTACCAGGTATTCCACATCAGCAACAGTAATACAGGTTCTATCAGTGGAAGTTCATGGACCGTATCCGGTACAAATTCTAAGATAGCGGTTGATAATGGTACTGATCTTATAATCTCATCCAGTCACTACATTTCAGGAACAATTGACGTTGGAGCAGGAAGAACATTGACTATAAATAATACAACAGCGCCAACTTTAGGCGTATTGAATGCAACGGCGACAGTAATATACGGCGCTTCGTCTAACACCATACCTAGTAGCCAAACTACATTCCCTAACCTGGAAGTATCAAATAGCACTACTATATCTACAAATACCACAGTAAATGGCACATTGATGATGAACGGCGGCAAATTGAATCTCAATGGCCATACGCTTACTATAAATGACATATCAGGCGCTAGTGGCAGCAGCTCCATTACTGGTTCTTCTACATCTGGTCTGGTTATTAACAGTAACCTTTCTGGTAGCCTTTACTTCGATCAGACCTCAATAGCCACAGCAACTTTAGATACACTGGTCGTTAATGGCAATGCTACACTGGGCAATATGCTGAACATGACTGCTGGCACTAGTCCGGGCAATGTTACTGTAGGTACAGGTGCTACACTCACTACCGGTGGCAATCTTACCCTGTTATCCGATATCAACGGTACTGCTCGTATCGCTGCTCTTTCTGGTACAGTAAGTGGTGCAGTACACATTCAACGTTACATTCCGGCACAGCGCGGGTATCGCCTTATTGGTCACCCTTACACCTCAGGCAACGAACCTACTATTGCTACTTTAGGCAACTATTTCGATGTTACAGGTTTAACTGGTGGCAACATCGGGCCTGCCACATCACATTGTCCAAGTACCAACCCTTCCACTTATACTTACACTCCGGGTACTTCACCTGCTTATGTTGGCATCACTAGTAGCAGCACAACTATCCCTGCTGCCCAGTCTAGCGGTTCAGTTGCAAATGGTATCCTGGCCTTTGTAAGGGGTGGTACCGGCGACGTTGGTTGCGTAAGTAATACCTCTTATACTGTTACCCCAGCAACAATGGTTACAGGTGCCCCTATCAACCAAGGCAGCAAAACAGAAACTGTTGTGGCAGGTGGCTATAATGTAATCTCAAATCCTTATCCTTCACAGATACAAATAAGCAGCATATCTAATTACAATGCAACTGGTATTAGCTTTATCACTGTTAATCCGGGTGGGCAAAATTTGGGTAACAACTATGTCAACGGTACTTCATATGGTACTGCCGATGGAACAACGATCATTCCTATAAACGGTGCAGTACTTGCTTACAATGCCTCTGGTTCAGATGTTGCACTGGGCTTTACAGAAAGCACTAAAACTGCTGGTACACCTACCACTGGCTTATTAAAAGCAACAAACATCTACCCTTCTGTCGAATTGTCTGTTTACTACGGCAACACTTTCTGGGATAGCTGGAGCATGATGATGCAACCAGGTACACGCAATGCCGCTGGCGATATAGGTGACGTCCCTAAAATATCAAATACCCAGATGGATCTGTACTCTCTTTCTAAGGACAGTAAATCTTTATACAGGGACGCTCGCGATGCAGATAGCATTACAGACGGAGAAATAATAACCCTTGGTGTGCGTTCAGTACCACAAGCTACTTATACCATACAAGTAAGCCAATACAACCTACCCTCTGATAAAATCGTTTACCTGCACGATAAATATACCAACACTTATGTACTGGTAGGCAACGGCGTAAGCTATCCGTTCACAGTTAATGGCAATGCAAATTCTCAGGGACAAAATAGGTTAGAATTGATTTTCAACGAGAACAACAGCAATACCGGTATTGGTAATGTTGCTAACCGTACTGCTGGAATTTTAATAGTTCCTAACCCTGCTACCAGCAACATAAATGTTAGTTATAGCAATGAGTTTGCAGGTTCAAAGATCATCAGGATTGTAAATGTGGTAGGCCAGGTTGTTAAAGAGATTAGCACTGCAGATCAGGCTATTACTATTCCTGTCGATAACATGGCAAATGGTATGTATCTGATAAAGACAATTGTAAACGGCAAATCAATTACAGAACGCTTTATCAAAAACTAAACCTTATTTATAAAACATTAAACCAAGAATATGAAAATTAGTAAAAAAATATTGCTGCTGATTGCTGTAGCCGGTATCTTTTCTCTTAAAGCAATAGCTCAGGGTACAATACCAGACGACCCAGATGAGGGTGTTCCCTTGGATGGGGGCTTGAGCATAGCCATTGTAGCAGGTATTAGCTACGGAGCCAAAAGACTCATGAAGAAAAAACAAGCAACGGCTGAAGCCGCTAAAGAAACTACTGAAAAGTAGATAGATGGATAGATTAAACGGATCCCGCGCGTCTGCGCGGGATTTTTTGTGCCCTCACAAAATGTCATTTACCTACCAATACAGGTTATAAGAGCTTTATACCAAAACAAACATACAAGAAAGCCCGTTCTCGAATTAACGAGACCGGGCTTTTCAAATTATATTGATAATTTACTACCTGCTGTAATTTGGCGCTTCCTTAGTGATCACCACATCATGTGGATGACTCTCAGCCATACTGGCCGATGTGATCCTTACAAACTGTGCTTCTTCCTGCAGCGTAGCTATATCTTTTGCACCGCAATAGCCCATGCCGGCGCGTAAACCACCAATAAATTGCTGTACCACTTCACTCAGCATACCTTTATAAGGTACCCTACCCACTATACCTTCTGGTACCAGCTTCTTTATATCAGCTTCCATATCCTGGAAGTAGCGGTCTTTACTACCCTCTTGCATAGCTTCTACTGAACCCATGCCACGGTAAGACTTAAATTTACGGCCTTCGTATATAATGGTCTCACCGGGGCTCTCTTCAGTACCGGCAAATATAGACCCTGCCATAATGCAAGATGCACCTGCAGCTATAGCCTTCACCATATCACCAGTGTACCTGATACCGCCATCTGCTATCACAGGTACACCGCTTTTTTTAAGGGCCTGTGCTGCTTCTATCACAGCTGTCAGCTGCGGAGCGCCTGCACCCGTTACTACTCTTGTAGTACAAATGCTGCCCGGGCCAACACCTACTTTTACTGCATCCGCGCCCGCATCTGCCAGTGCTTTCGCACCTGCAGCAGTGGCAACATTCCCTGCTATTATAGGTATCCCTTTAAATGCTTTCTTTACTTGTTTTATTGCGTCTATCACGCCTTTGCTATGCCCATGGGCACTGTCCAGGGTTATCACATCAACACCTGCATTTTTTAATGCATCTACCCTATCCAGTATATCGGCGGTTATACCAATAGCAGCACCTGCAAGTAAACGACCAAACTGATCTTTGCAGGCATTCGGGTGGCTCTTTAAATGCATAATGTCCCTGAAGGTGATAAGTCCTATCAGTTTACCAGCCTTATCAACAATAGGTAGTTTTTCTATCTTGTATTGTTCCAGTATCTTCTCGGCCTTTTTCATATCTGTGCCGTGCGGCGCAGTCACCAGGTTTTCACTGGTCATTATTTCAGATACCTTTTTACGGGTATCTTTCTGAAAACGCATATCCCTGTTGGTTACAATGCCTATTAATTTCTTATTACTGTCAATTATGGGTATGCCGCTAATTTTATTATCCCGCATTAGCTTTTGTACATCCCCCATGGTCGCATCGGGCGATAGTGTAATAGGATCTACAATCAATCCGCTCTCAGAGCGTTTTATCTTGCGCACATGCTCTGCCTGGCGCTCAATGCTCATATTCTTGTGCAATATGCCTATTCCCCCTTCGCGTGCAAGCGCCGCAGCCAAAGGAAATTCGGTTACTGTATCCATCGCTGCCGATACCATGGGCAGGTTCAGTTGTATGTCTTTTGTCAGGTTGGTAACAATGCTTACTTCGCGCGGAAGGACTTCTGAGTAAGCCGGCATAAGGAGCACATCATCAAATGTGAGGCCTTCGCCATAAAATTTGGATTTTATTGCCATGTGCAAAGATATAACAGCTATGCGAAAAATGAAAAATAGCTTTTATGAATATTTCTATAGACGGTACAAAAAAGCACGGTTAATTATAAAAAACTATTCATAAGCGCCCAAAATAGGCTTTAGCACTACACTTTAACACTTCCCCACTTTATTATACAGCTGTTAAATGGCATCTAATTAGTTTACCTTTATCACTCTAAAAACATTATTGTGAACCAAGACACTTCCAAACCAGCATTATTACCGGCATTTTTTACAATGAAATGCCCCAATTGCCGCCGCGGACGGGTTTTTGTAAACAAAAGTGTTTTCCCATTAGGTAAATGCCTGCAAATGGTAGACCATTGTTCTGTTTGCGGCCACAAAATGGTAAATGAGAGTAATAATGGTGGCGGCATCAACTATGCCCTTACTATGATGTTGTTTTTCCTCAACGTTCTGTGGTACTGGCCTATATTTGGCTTATCTTATAAAGACAACAGCTTCATTTATTTTCTGTTTACCAGCGTAGCAGTTGTACTCTTATTACAGCCTTGGCTCATGCGCCTTTCCCGCATGATATACTTATATTTGTTCATCACATTCGGCAAGGGCTAATTTTTAGTGGGGCATGTCAGCCCGCAATGTCCTTACATAAACTATTATACTGGTTAGGTCGCTATCAGCTATTGCATCTTTAAACGGTGGCATAGTGCCTCTCCCATTTAATACTGTAGTGGCAATGCCCAAGCTATCCAGCCTTGTAAAGGCAAGATTTGCGGCTTTGTTATTCTGCGCATTGCCATTTACACCATGGCAAGCCATACATTTCTGCTGAAAAAGTTCTTTACCACGGTTGGTATTCACCAGTCCATTACCACCCGTCTTTATTGAATCTGTGGCCGATTCCTGTGTATAAATAGGAGTATTCGTCCCTCGCTCTGTGCACCCATTCATCATTAAAAAAATGGCTGCTACAGCAACCGATGCAACAATATTATAAAACAAGTACTTCATGATTAGTAGGCATTTGCACTACCATTATATTAAAACTATACCATGAGAATGCTCCGGCTACTGACCGGAGCATTTACTATTTTTATGCTCTATAAATCATTACTAACTACCACCTTTTTCCTCTGCTACCGCCACCTGCCTGTTTGGGCCTTGATGGGCGTGGGTGTACCTGTGCATCAGGTCTCAGGACAACATCCTTGCCCTTCGGCAGGTTGATCTTCACAATACCCGACATTGAGCTCGGATAAGGGTGCCCGGTTACAACCGGTATTTTTATTCGGGTTAGTTTTTCTATTTGCTTCAGCAGGTCAAGCTCATCTTCATCACAAAAAGAGAATGCAGTACCGGTGGCCATTGCCCTACCGGTACGACCTATACGGTGCACATAAGTTTCAGGCACTTCCGGCAACTCATAATTGATGATGTGCGATATCGCTTCAATATCAATACCACGTGCCGCAATATCTGTAGCTATCAGCACCTTTATTTGGCCTGTCTTGAAATTATTAAGCGCACGTTGCCTTGCCGTCTGCGATTTATTACCATGTATAGCCTCAGCCTTGATACCATCCTTACCCAGGTTGATGACCACCTTATCAGCGCCATGCTTTGTGCGGGTAAATACAAGAGCGCTGGTTACATCCTTGCCTTTCAGCAAATGCGTAAGCAGGTTACGCTTGTCCTTTTTATCAACAAAGTATATACTCTGGTCTATAGTTTCTGCGGTTGATGATACAGGCGTTACCTCTACCTTCTCAGCTTTCACCAATATAATATCTGCAAGTTTCTGTATCTCCGGTGGCATGGTAGCCGAGAAAAACAGATTCTGACGGTGCAATGGCAGCTTCTGTACCACCTTCTTTACGTCATGTATAAAACCCATGTCCAGCATGCGGTCGGCCTCATCCAGCACAAAAAGACTGATGTGGCTCAGGTTCACAATGCCTTGCTGCATCAGGTCCAAAAGGCGGCCCGGAGTAGCTATCAATATATCCACGCCTCTTCTTATCTCAGCAACCTGGGCACCCTGTGGTACACCACCAAAAATTACCGTATTTTTTATAGCCAGGTGCTTGCCATAAGCCGCAAAGCTCTCTGCTATCTGTATAGCCAATTCCCTTGTAGGGGTCAACACAAGTGCTTTTATATTGCGATGGCCCTCTTTAGGTAGCTCACTCAGCAACTGCAACATGGGTAATGCAAAAGCGGCAGTCTTTCCTGTGCCTGTTTGCGCGCAACCCAATAAGTCTTTCTTGTTCAGTATTATTGGTATGGCCTGTTCCTGTATGGGTGTGGGGTTGGTATATCCTTCGTCCTGCAGCGCTTTAAGTAGCGGCGCTGCTAAATTCAATTCATTAAATGTCATTATACTATGCCTGTGGCAAAATCTTGATTAAGCTGCAAAAGTCGGCCATTTATGTAACTATTCAAAAATTTATTTTATATGATACTATAAGTATGACGCTGGGCCAACATAACCTAGCAGATCACTAAGAGATAGCATTCCAAAAGCCCGGCAGAACAGTAGCACTGTCCCTGCACAAAGCTTCGTCGGCTGTAGCTGTCATAGCTGCCGACTGCCTTTTTCAAGCCCGAAGGGCCTACTTTCTTTTGGGCATGCAAAAGAAAGTAAGACAACGAGGGAGGGATAACACCCTGTCAAAACGTTTTAACCACTACTCATACATCTTCTCTATAGCCACGCTATACTTCTGCATGATCACCTTCCTCTTTATTTTCAAAGATGGTGTAAGTTCGCCGCTGTCAACTGTCCATTCATCAGGCAGCAGTGTTATTTTCTTCACCTGTTCAGGGTGGCTAAACAATGGGTTATATTTATCTATTTGTGCCTGTATATGACTTAATACCTGCGGCACTTTTACAAATTCTATGTTGGATGCCGGAAGTGTAAGCTGGGGTTGGTTATCTGCCATATACTTTCTAATCTGGGCAAAATTGGGTACTACAAGCGCACTTACAAATTTGCGTCCGTCGCCAATTACCATCATCTGCTCTATGAAGACACTTTCTTTCATCTTATTCTCTATCACCTGCGGGGCCACATACTTCCCTCCCGATGTTTTGAATATTTCTTTCTTACGATCTGTTATCTTCAAAAAGCGGCCTTCTTCCCAGGTACCTATATCCCCTGTATGGAACCAGCCATCCTTTATAGCATCGGCAGTAGCCTCAGGCTTATTATAATAGCCCATCATTACGTTTGCACCTTTCACCAATATCTCGCCATCTTCAGCTATCTGCACCTGTTCATTTTGTATCAGTGGGCCCACCGTGCCTATTCTTCGGTTCTCACTTTCATACCTGTTCACCGTTACCACGGGCGATGTTTCAGTAAGGCCATACCCTTCCATTATCACTACGTTAGCCGCAGTAAATATCTTTATCAGCCTTACCTGGCACGCTGCAGAACCGCTTACAATAGCCTTTACATTGCCACCCAGCGCCTCGCGCCACTTGCTGAACACCAGCTTGTTGGCCAACTTCAATTGGGTATCGTACCACCAGCCCATAGGTGTAGCATTATCAAACCGTTTACCAAGCTCCAGCGCCCAAAAGAAGA
Organism: Bacteroidota bacterium; assembly: GCA_013286835.1. Classification (GTDB taxonomy): domain Bacteria; phylum Bacteroidota; class Bacteroidia; order Chitinophagales; family Chitinophagaceae; genus JABDEZ01. The sequence goes on along the minus strand of JABDEZ010000086.1, from coordinate 2,713 downwards.
GTGCTCGTTTTATACCCTTTAGTTCCAGGGCTGTACTAATTATGCGCTCATATACTTTCTCCAGCAAGCGCGGCACCATGGTAAACACTATAGGCTTTACCTCCTTCAGGTTAGCGCCTATGGTATCCATGCTTTCAGCATACCATATGGCAACACCGGCCTGTAGGTATATATAAGTAACCATACGCTCGAAAATATGGTTCAGCGGCAGGAAGCTTAACGCCTTACCCCCCTTTTCAGCAAACGTAAAGGCAGGCATAGAATCCTGAACATTGCTTACTATGTTGTAGTGACTCAGCATTACCCCTTTGGGGTTACCGGTTGTACCAGATGTGTAGATGATGGTAGCCAGTGTATCCGGTAAAATACGGGATATTACAGCCTCATCAGCATCTAGGTTTTTATCTATCAGGTCGTTCCAGTTGGCTACACCTTCTATTTTATCAAACGAAAAAATATGCTGTAATGTTGGCACCATAGCATACGTTTCTTTGAAACGTTCGTATAGTTCAGCATTCGCCAAAAACAATATCCGTACACCTGCCTCATTCAGTATAAAAGCAAGTTCGGTAGGGCTGATAGTTGGATATATAGGTGTCAGTACCGCTCCCGTCAATTGCACCGCAATATCGGTTATCATCCATTGCGGGTTGTTGGGGCTGATGATGGAGACCTTCTCCTGCTTTAGCGGTTCCAGCTCCTGGTTTGCAATGCCTAGCGAGAGCAACCCACCAGCCAGTTTACGTGCTGTACTATATACTTGTGCGCAGCTGTAGGTGACCCATTGGCCATTCTCTTTAGCAGCAAGCATGGTGGCGCCGGGCTCTTCTGCTGCGCGGCCGGCAACGATATCGAAAAGACGCTGAATCATACATAAATTTACTAAAAAGGAAGTATGGAACAACAACGGATCGTTCCTTACTTTTGATACACCAATAGCAACGCTCAATTTCTATGCAATTATCCCTGCAGCAGGTAATGCCCATTCCACTGCGCGACAAACTAACCCAACGTCCTTCCGGCATTTGGAAGCAGGACCTGGTGCTGCAACCGCAGGAATATGTTTTTATACAAGCCCCCTCGGGCACCGGAAAAACCACGCTGGTGCATATACTCTACAACCTGCGCGAAGACTATGAGGGCATGGTGAAATGGGGCGCAGACGACATAAAGAAAGTTTCCAAAGAAAAGCTCTCCAGCCTGCGTACTAACAATATCAGCATCATTTTCCAGGACATGCGCCTGTTCCCCGAACTTACTGCATGGGAAAATCTGGAGATCAAGCGTGCGCTTACCAATACCGTAACACCGCAAACAGTAGAAGACTGGCTGGACCGGCTGGGTATAAAAGATAAAAAGAACAGCCTGGCGCATACCCTTTCTTATGGCGAGCAACAACGTGTTTCCATAATAAGGGCATTGCTGCAACCCTTTAGTTGGCTGCTGATGGATGAACCCTTTAGCCACCTGGACAAGGCAAACACCCAAAAAGCCTGCACCCTGATAAAGGAAGTAGTAACTGCCAACAACGCCGGCCTGCTCCTTGCCGACCTGGACGAACCACACGATTTCCCATACACCAAAACAATACAACTGTGAGGGAACACGTAGCACTACTCCGTAAACTATTGCTCTCCAGCAACCGTAAATCACGCCTCGGGGCTGCCCTGCTGGCGCTATGCATAGGCACTACCCTGCTGCTGCTTTCTGTAATGATATGGTGGAACTTCAATGAACTCCTCCACGGCAAGAGCGATACCGATAGCCTGGGCAGCACCTTCCTTACCATAAGCAAGCGGGTTACCGATGACAACATGGGCAAACCCGGCGCCACCATTTTTACCCCGCAGGAAATTGAAGACATCACCAAGGCGCCGCAGGTGCAGGATGCCGGTATGCTCATCAGCAACCACTTCCCCGTGTATGCATCGCTGAACGACAAGCTGGGCTTTGCTACCGAGATGTTCCTGGAGGCTGTACCCGACCGATTTATAGACAAAAAGCCCGATGGGTGGAACTGGCAGCCCGGCAATACCCAGGTGCCTGTCATCCTCTCTTCAGAATTTCTGAACCTTTATAATTACGGCTTCGCGCTCAGCCGTGGCCTGCCGCAGCTATCGCAATCTACGGTAAAAACCATCTCGCTCGATCTTAAGATCAGTTACGGGAATACTGCCCAGCACTACGCAGCCCACGTCACCGGCTTTTCAGACCGCATCAGTTCTGTGCTGGTGCCCGAGTCGTTCATCACCTACGGCAATAAAGTATATGGCGACAATGCCCCCTCTACCCCATCTCGACTGATACTGAAGGTACAGGATGCCAGCAGCAAGCAGTTTACCGACTACCTGGCCCAGCACGACTATGTAACCAATAACGAGCAACTGCGCTGGAGCAAGGTACGCGCCATAGTAGCCGTAGTATCGGCTGCCACAGGTGTGCTGGCCATACTGCTCATGGGTATTGGCACGCTGGTGTTCATATTGTTTATAGAGCTTACCATAAGCAAGGCCCAGCAATCGCTTACTCTGCTGCTGCAACTGGGTGTTAGCCCCCGCTACCTCAGCCGGTTCATGCTGCGTCGCTTCCTGCCCATGGTACTGGCTATGGTAGGCCTGTCTATGTGCATAGCCATTGCAGCCCAGGCCGCCGCCAGCTACTGGGCAAAGGGCCAAAACCTGCAGCTCACCCTCCTGCCCGGCTGGCCGGTATG
>JABDEZ010000085.1 GCA_013286835.1 Bacteroidota bacterium | reverse complement strand
TGGCCTTGTCCTTTATCTGGCGTACACGTTCGCGTGTGAGTGAGAATTTTTCGCCTATGTCTTCAAGGCTCATGGGGTGCTCTACACCTATACCAAAGTATAGTTTTATTACATCGCGCTGACGGTCTGTAAGTGTGCTTAAAGAACGTTCAATTTCGCAACGCAGGCTATCATGATGCTCCAGCATAGAATCTGCAGAATCTGAATTTGGGTTTTCCAGCACATCCAGCAACGTATTGTCTTCGCTGTCCACAAACGGGGCATCAACGCTTACGTGGCGGGCTGCAACGCCCAGTGTGGTTTCTACTTCTTCAGTACCTATTTCCAGCAGTTCTGCCAGTTCTTCGGTAGATGGTTCACGCTCAAATTCCTGTTCTAGTTGTGAGTACGCCTTGCTGATCTTGTTAGAAAGACCTACTTTATTTAGCGGCAGGCGCACAATACGCGATTGTTCTGCCAATGCCTGCAATATGCTCTGGCGTATCCACCATACAGCATAAGAGATGAATTTAAAACCGCGGGTCTCATCAAAGCGCTGGGCTGCCTTTATTAGGCCCAGGTTACCTTCATTAATAAGATCGCTGAGCGAAAGGCCCTGGTTCTGGTATTGTTTTGCTACCGATACCACAAAACGCAGATTGGCTTTGGTAAGCTTCTCTAAAGCACGCTGGTCGCCCTGTTTAATTTTGATGGCAAGCTGTACTTCCTCTTCAGGCGTTATCAAATCCACCTTGCCAATTTCCTGAAGATATTTTTCCAGAGACTGACTTTCACGATTCGTTATCGATTTCGTGATTTTAAGCTGACGCATAGACATAGGCTGAGCATTAAATGGTTTTTGAAAATGGAAAGTATTGGTTTGTAATGGGGTTCTTTACTATTATGTGGCAAATCTAAGGTTCTTGAGCATTCGACCCAAAAAATATTAAGAATATGTTAACAGCCGCCTAAATAGGCTTTCAACTGAAATGTAATATATTTTAGTGAATATTGGGGATAAAAATTTTGATTGTTCAATGATTTTTTTATTATTGCACTAAATACAATAGCAAGTGAATAATTCCACGACGAAGAAAAAGATGATGTATACGTTAGAATTCCCGGTAAGATGCTCCCCCACTATATTATATGATTTTTTATCCACTCCCGTAGGCTTGCAGGAATGGTTCGCAGATAAAGTAGATCAGAGAGAACACACTTTTTATTTTAGCTGGAACGGATCAACCGACATTGCAGATGTTGTTGAATATGTTGAAAATGAGTTCATAAGATATCGCTGGGATCACTACCCCGATAACGAGTTTTTTGAATTCAGGATAGAACAGAGCGCCATTACAAACGAAACCATTCTTAAGATCACAGACTTTGCAGAAAAGGGTGATATGAAAGATCAGGAACGCCTTTGGAACTCACAAGTAAATGATTTAAAACACCGCATAGGCAGTTAATAAAAGATTTCAAAATGCAACGGGCCTGCTTCTGTACAAATACCAGAGCAGGCTTTTTTGTAAGCGAAGCTGGCAAATCGATCTGACTTATACCAGATTGCAATATTTATCTTTGTCGTCTTCACTAAGAAAAGGTTAATCCGATCTTCTAATAATAAGGATTGGCTTATGTTTTATGTAGGTTTGCACTAAATGAGCGGCTATTGATAAAGAAATTAGATATACTGATCATTCGCAGTTTTATAGGGCCTTTTGTCATCACTTTTTTCATAACGTTGTTTGTACTGGTGATGCAGTTCTTCTGGCTGTACATGGATGACCTCATAGGCAAAGGATTGGGCGTGTGGATGATATTACAGCTATTGTTCTTCATGTCCACCACTATGGTACCGCTAGCATTGCCGCTAAGTGTATTGCTTGCCTCTATTATGACGTTTGGCGACATGGGCGAAAACTTTGAGCTGGTAGCCATAAAAGCTGCCGGCATATCGCTGCTGCGGTTCATGCGGCCACTATTCTTTCTCATATTGGTAGTGGGTGGTATGGCATTCGTATTCAGCAACAACGTTATACCTGTAGCCAACCTTAAAGCATTATCCCTACTCTACGATCTCCGCAATTCAAAGCCCACCCTTAATATACGTCCCGATCAATTCAACAACGAAATAGACGGCTACAGCATTCGCGTGGGCAGCAAGGACAAAGACGGGCAAACCATACACAACATTATCATATACGATATGAGTGCCGGTGTGGGCAACGACAAAGTGATACTAGCCAAGCAAGGGCAAATGATACCATCGCCTGACAAGCAGTACCTCATCTTCCGCCTGCAAGATGGCTGGCGCTACGACGAAGGCATTACCAACGGCACGCACAACTACCAGCAAACCCGCATGTACTTTAAGAGCTGGGATAAGGTGTTCGATTTGTCGGGCTTCCGCCTCAGCCGTACCAACGAAGACCTGTTCAAAAGCGCTTATCAGATGATGAACGTAAGCCAGCTACGCGAGAACATAGATAGCATGACGAAGGAACGGGTACGCGTTGGCAATAACATAGGCTCTTACCTGAGCCCTTATATTACATGGTTCAATGCCGACAGGGATAAGAAAACCTTGCTCAAAAAACTAAAAACTGCCCCAGACAAAAACATAAAGACCTATACCGGTGCATTCGTGAATACGCTCAGCGATAGCCTGCGCAAACGTACAGCACAAACCGCCACCAACAATGCCCGCAATATAAAAGGCCTTATAGATATAACGGCTACCAATGAGCGCCTGCAGCTGGAGAATTACCGCAAAATGCAAGTGGAGCTTCACCGCAAGTTCACCCTATCGTTTGCATGCTTGCTGCTGTTCCTGATTGGTGCACCACTGGGCGCCATCATACGCAAGGGCGGCCTTGGTATGCCATTGGTTATAGCAGTCAGCTTCTTTGTCATATTTCATATTACCTCCATTACCGGCGAAAAGCTGGCAAAAACAGGCTCGCTGCCTGCATGGATGGGCATGTGGATGGCCACCGGCATGTTGCTGCCCATAGCATTCTTCCTCATTAACAAGGCCCGCAACGACTCGCAGATTTTCAACAAGGATTGGTATCTTCACATGTGGAAATCTGTTTCTGTGCTTTTTTCAAAGGTTAAAAAGGGATCAGTTGCGTCATAAAACACACTCTTCTTACAATCCATATTTTATTATCCCTTTTATATTATGGATAATAGCGGGTGGCCTTTTGCTGTTCTTCTTCAGCAGGCAGGTACTGTTTGCAGTCATCAATACACACCACTCCCCATTTACCGATGTATTGTTTTTCTATACCTCTCAACTGGGGGAGGCACACACCATAGTGCCGTGTCTGCTGGTGTTGCTGGGCATTCCATCTTTGCGCAACTGGTGGTATTTTACTGCGGCGCTGGTCTGTAACATCATACCTACCGTTATAGAGCAGTGGCTGAAGCATTTTTTTGATGCCCCACGCCCACTCAACTATTTCAACCATGCCACATGGATACACGTGGCAGATGGATGGCCACAGTTGATGAGCAATAGTTTTCCATCGGGGCACAGCACCGGCAGTTTTGCCTTTTTCTGTTTCCTGTCGCTGTTGCTAAAAGAGCGGTACAGCAAGTTTGGGTTATTGTTTTTTGCACTGGCACTGGCCGTGTGCTATGCACGCATATACCTTGCCGCACACTTTTTTGCAGATGTATATACCGGCAGCATTATTGGTGGTACTACCTGCTTAGCATTGTTTTCCATCATGCGGAAGTATCAATATGTTTTCCTGAAAAAAGATGCGCTCATTTAACCATCGCATATGCAAACTTCTACTATTCGGTATATACTTATCATCATTTGCGCTTCCCTGCTGTTCCTCCCTTTCCTGGGCCAGGTACACTTGTTTGACTGGGACGAGATCAACTTTGCAGAGTGCGCCCGCGAAATGATAGTATCAAAAGACTACCTGCGTGCACAGATAGACTTTATGCCCTTCTGGGAAAAACCACCACTGTTTATATGGATGCAGGTACTGGCCATGAAGCTGTTTGGAGTGGGTGCATATGCCGCCCGCTTCCCCGATGCGTTTATTGGCGTTGTCACCATTACCACCCTGTACTATGCAGGCAAAAGGGTACTGAATGAGCGACTGGCCTGGTGGTGGATGCTGATGTACGCTGCAAGCTGGCTCCCCCACTTCTACTTTAAGTCGGGCATTATAGATCCCGTATTCAACTACTTTATATTCATGGCCTTCTTCCAGGTATATCTTACCGGCCGGGGAGATAGGCGTACACTACACGCTGCACTTGCAGGGTTGTTCCTGGGGCTTGCGGTGCTCACCAAGGGGCCCGTGGCCATATTGGTGTCCATACTTGCCATAGCAGTTTACGTAGTGGTTAACAGGGGCCTATATACCTTAAAGATAAAAGACCTGGTTGTTATAGCCTTATGCACCTTTATACCCATAGCTCTTTGGTTTGGTACCGATGTAGCGGTATTTGGCTGGACCTACGGCAAGTGGTGGGTAAACGAGTTCATTACCTACCAAGTAAGACTATTCCGTACCGAGGATGCAGACCATGGCGGGCCTTTCTTTTACCACTTTATTGTACTGTTCCTGGGTTGCTTTCCTGCATCTATGTTCCTGCTCAACTTTAGCAGGAAGCGAACAGCCTATAACGAGAACAAAGACTTCACCCGCTGGATGTGGATCTTGTTCTGGGTAGTGCTTATCCTGTTTAGTATAGTTAAAACCAAAATAGTACACTACTCTTCGCTGTGCTACTTCCCGCTTACCTACCTGGCGGCCCTGCAGGTGTACCGCATGAACTACGAGCAGGTGCAGCTTAAAAAATGGATAAAAATTATCACCCTCACCATTGGTACTATACTGGCAGTAGCCATAACCTTACTACCGGTTGTAGGCCTGCATAAAGACTTGCTGATACCACTCTTCGACGATCCTTTTGCTGTTGCTAACCTGAATGCCGATGTACACTGGAGCTACCTGGAATGTTTCTGGGGATTGCTGTACCTGGTGGGCCTGTGGGTGAGCGTGAGCCTTATCCGTAAAAACTTCCGCAGGGGTATACTCATATTGTGCCTGGTGCAGATCATTACCATACAGGTGACTGTTTTGCACTTTACCCCAAAAATAGAAGCCATATCGCAGCGCGCGGCCATAGAATATTTTGAGAGTTTTGAGGGTAAGGACGTGTATGTTGGCGTACTGGGCTACAAAAGCTACGCTCACCTGTTCTATAGCCAGAAACAACCGTGGAGCAACCCCAACTACATAACTACCGGCAAAAAAGACCAGCTGGGCCACGCGATGCCGCCGATAGTAAACGAAAACTGGTTGCTGCGCGGCAACATAGACAAGCCTGCCTACTTCATCTGCAAGATACAGGACCAGCACAAGTACGATACCATACCCCAGCTACAAGAAACCGGGAACAAGAACGGGTTTGTGTTTTTTAAACGCAAGTGATGTGATAAGCTGCTTTGCCTTGAACACGATTATGGGATTGCAGGATTTCAGGATTGTGCATAGCGATGATAGGAAAATGTCTTGGAATGTCCGCGGCAGGACATTTTGTGTTTTTATGAATTCCTTTACTGTGGCGGGTTTCGGTGAAAATGTCCTTTTCTATTTGTCTTGAACACGATTATGGGATTTCAAGATTGCAGGATCGGGGTTCGGTTTTTTTAATGTCATGGTGTCCGGTGTGGAAAAAAATAGTACAACCAGACATTGAAACGTGCTAAAGTTGCTGAAATGCCTTGTGGTAGCTAATATGCATTTATTTTAGGTAACTATACCCAGTTATACGCAAAGTAAAAACAAGTTAAATAACACAGGAGGCAGGACGTTTTTACGATCTTTCTTTTCTTTTTTGTCGCATAACGGACAAAACAAATGAGGCAACCACCAATAAGAATATTATTGCAACCCATGGGTATATTTTTAAAAAGATTGCTTTATGTATCCCGAAAAAAAGAGAGTAAATGCCCATTGCAACTATCACTATTCTCCCGATGTTCTTAACCAATGGTGTCATTACGGTTTCTTTTTATCCTTACTCTTAGCGTCTTTTACGGCTGCCTTCATGATGTCCATGAATAAGCCTTAACCTTAAAGGCTTATCGTACTCGCCACGCTTCTTTGGTTCTGCTTTTTTTGTTGCTTTCGCCATGGGTAAATTTAGTGATATTCGGCTTGATTATTGTATTTTTGCAATGAAACAACCCCGGCAATATTGCCCCTAATGAGAGGGTCCGATCCTGTCCGGTGCCGGACAGGCGTTTTGTATTGAACTATGAGTTGTTTGATTCATGTGGTGTATATGATGGTGGATGATTTTTGCCACAACGCAAGATACTATTAGCGATGGTAGGTTTCCAAAAGAAGATATGCACCGTTCCATGGATTTTAGTGTTCCACGGCAATCTGAGATTGCCTGCCGGGTACGGCGAAGTTGGAAACTTCGCCGAGCGTTGGGAATGTACTGTCCACATCTCCGTCATGCGATACATATTGTGCATACATATCCATGCCGCACACAAGGCGTACAACAAAGAAAATTTTCAGCATAGTTTGGTCTATTCTTTTAGCAGCTTCACTATCTGTGTGTTGCCATCAACGGTCGTCACTTTTACAAAGTACATGCCCGTGGCGTATCCTGAAAGGTTAACGGTAGTGACAGAAGAAACACCAAAATCATGCTGTTTAGTATCCAACGTCCTTCCGGTAATATCACACACTACCAATGTCGCATTACCCGCTATATTTTGCGCAGCAATGTTGTATACACCCGTAGAAGGATTTGGGTAAACCAAAATATGCGATTGGGCAGCGCTCACTGTTGTTACACCTGTATTATTATGATGTGCGGTATAGCGCATCAGGTACATTTGAGCATCATCCGGTTCATTTTCGTAGCCACCAGCAACTACAATATCTCCGTCAGATTGTAGCGCCATATTTGCTATAGAACGGGTCACATCAATATTTATTATACCGTTAGACCCAAAGCTGGAATCTACGAGTCCATCAGGGGTAAGTCTTATTATGGACGGCCGTACTTGACTGGCCACTAGTATCTTCCCATCCTTTTGTATGGCAGCAGCAGCAAACAAAGATGCCAAAGAGTCTGGCACAGTAAGGGTAGCACCGTTTGTACCAAAACTGCTGTCTAATGTTCCATCCGTATTCAATCTCGCCATCAATATCGCACCATTATTAATTGTGTTATTGCCGGTCAATAGTGTATTACCACCCAGCAATATCTTTCCGCTTGGTAATACACTGGTATATTTGATTGTTACAAAACGGTTTGCCGACAAATCATTAAACACAAATCCACTATCTCCAAAGCTCATATCCAGAGTGCCGTTTGCATTACAGCGCAGCACAAAATTCCTTGAAGTATCCAGCAAAGTTGTTATGTCCTTGGTGCCTGTTATTATTATTTTACCATCGGCTTGTATGGCCATTTTGCCCATGTTGGCAATATGGCCGGAATGGATCATTACCCTGCCACCTCCACAACTGCAAAATCCAGTGTCAGGGCTTCCGTCTGTGTTGTACCGGGATATATCAATGGTATGGGTGCTGTCCAGGCCGCAAACAACATATTTCCCATCCTGTTGTATCGCCATATCCACAAAAGTTGCAACACTGAAGTTTGTGCTATTAGTACCATTTATAGCTGTTACGACCGATCCTGTATCATTGAATGTACTGTCGGGCAGACCATTAGGTAAAAAACGCGATATAACATTTGCATTAAAAAAAATGATCTTGCCATCACTTTGAAACTGTATCCCTCCAGGCTGGGCCTGATATAGCGCGTGGTTGGTAAAGCTGTCATTCCCGTTCACGCAAAAGGCATGGTCAGGAAAACCATTTTTAGTAAATTTCATCAGGCCTAATGCCTGGTTCATTGCGCCCATTACCACAATACTATCATTAGGCAGAATCATGCTTATTGGTGAATACCCAATAGTAAAATTAAGGTTCGATTGAAAGGGCACTGAATCTATGTATACCCCGTTATAACCAAAAGTGCTGTCCAGCACACCGTCATGTGGCACATTCTGTGCATAAAGGCCAACATGGCTACAGCATAAAAAAACGAAACCAAGTAAATAGTTTTTCATAGCGAATGATAGGTTGTTATAAACTACATAAATCAGACGTAAAAAAGATCATCCATTACTGGCACATGAAAAAAACAAATAACTATCCCGTTCTTCCGGATGTCCTTCGGAACATCCGGGAGAACAAATAAAACTCGGTAGCCGATCTAAATCACCTGATCGGCTGATATTCCAGGATAAGAACGCCGTTGTCGGTTGCGCGCGAGTGTGAAGTTAGATCAAAACCTACTACTCAACGAACTACTTATGTGAGCCAATCATTGACTTTCCGGTAGGGTAATATTTAGATTCGGCCTTAGGAAAACCTAAGAAAATATCAGCCGCAATAAAACGTTCCGCCAGCTCATAATAATCTCCTTGAATTATTTTCTTAGGTATGTCGAGATCAAAAATAAATGTCCCACTGTTGGATGTTCGTACTCTTATTTTTAAAATGTGGTAGTATCCTTGTTTGATACCATTTTTCTTTGCCAATTCTTGCAGTTCCTTTCTATCGATATAAAACTTAAACGTTTCGGAATCTGCTAACTTTGGTCGCGAATCGATATCAACCGTAGCGATACTTTGATAATAATAGTCGCTTGAGGCGTATAGTATTTCATAAGAGATTAAAGTCAGCGCTCTGAAGGATGTGTTCATTAATATGATATCAAGTCCAGAGTTATCTTCTAGAAATTGATGTAACATTTTTAATCGTCCTTTGATTTCCTTTCTAAACTTGGTTAAAGTAATTGCAAGAGAAATTAGAGATATAGTCATGCCGACTATTGATATGTACAGTGGATAATTACTGTCAGGCATATTACTCTTAGTTATTTGTGTAAATTACAACAATAAACTTAAGTCCACACGCACCCTGAACGCCGTATCCACGATTACCATTAATCAAATCCTTCGCTAAAAAATTCTTGCAAAGTCATATTATGCGCTTGAACAATTTTTAACAGGCTGGAATATTTCAAGTCTTCACCGCGTTCGTAGCGGCCATATTGTGCGCGGGGAATGTTATGCTCGTAGGCAAATATTTCGTGGCTGGTGTACCCTTTCTTAATCCTTAAATTCCTTATCCGCTCACCGAGTCTTTTCAATTCCTCCGGTACGTCCTTCCTTATTACGTCCTCTTTTTTCTTACCAGCCATGCCCGAAAAGTAGGCATACAACTATTTTTAAGGCACTACTTTAAAGTAGGAACTTTAAAGTATATTTGTTTTTGGAATTAACACTCATTAATATCCAACATCTTATGTGGCCATTCAACAAAAAGAAAAAGAAAGAGTTCAGCACCTACCCTGGTTTCCCATACCATGCCGGTGAATTATCAGCTTACCTTGCAGAGCTGCATTACTTTATTATTGCGCTTAAAAATGGCGAGGTCATCCACCATCACCCAGAAAATTCACTCACCTTTCATGATTGGCTGATTGCAAATAAGATCAGGGACATTAACAAGATATCACCCACACTTCCGGATGTTCCGCAAGGCAACCGAAAGTGCTAAAAGTCCGGTTCCGATACGCGTCAACTAATCGGCTGATATTCGAGGATAAGAACGCCGTTATCGGTGGCGCGTGAGTGTTTGAGCTCAAACTTCTTTAATTCCCGGTTGTCATCAAAAAGTCTTAGTCCGCCGCCAATAGAGGTGGGGAACATCATCAGTCGCAACTCATCGATGAGGTCGTGATGAAGCAGTGCCTTGACAAGGGTTGCGCTCCCATAAACGAGGATATCATCACCATCGGTCTGCTTCAGTGCAGCAACGTCTTTGGCCACATCGCGGAGGATATGGCTGTTGTTCCACTCCACCTTTTGCAAGCTGCTGGATACGACATATTTGGGCATACGGTTAATAGGGTCGGCGAACTCAGGACCGACCTGGCCTGGCCAGTATGCAGCAAACATTTCGTACGTGTTTTTGCCCAACAGCAAGGCATCCACACTGGCAAGCTCATCTATCTTGTACTTACCGGCTTCAGGAGAGCTGTATTTAAACTGCCAACCGCCATGAGGATGAGGCGTTTCATTGCCGCCCGGAGCCTCCATAACACCATCGAGGGTGATGAATTCGCTCACTATGATTTTTCGCATGATCCTTTTTTTGTAAAGCTAGCGAACCTGGTTTGACCAAGCAGGGGGTGAAAACGACATTCAAGAGGGGCACATGCGCCCTGGTCTTACAGGTCCATCAGTTCACCATGTAGATATTGGAAGCCTGGCCGCGATGATACATCGCGTGCGGTAGACATATCCCTGAGCATTTTAAGTTTTGCTATGGTTGGATGCTCGTCTGTTTCGTTACATAAAAAGATCAAATCATCGAGCAGGTGACCAAATGCACTTACCTCTATCCGCTCTAATGCAGACGCAACCTTTGTATCTGTCTTGTCATAAAATGAGGCTGCCCCAAAATCGCCAAACAAGGTATTTCCTTCGTCATCTATTAAAGTATTGTGGGCATACAAGTCGCCATGCAGAATACCATTGCTGTGCAACTGGCCGGCGACAGAGGCAATGGTACCCGCAATTTTTAAAGCCTGCCCTATCGTGATCTTCATTCCCGGTGCAAAAACATCGCGGGTGCAACTATCGAAACTGGGGGGCTTGCCCAGGTTATAAAAACGCTCGGCTATCAGCTCCATAACCAAACCTTTTTTCTCTGCAGGGTGGCCGGAGATCTGCCCAATAAGTTGTACCAACCCGGGATGAACACCTGCAGTAATAAACGTATCCATTTCATCTTCAGGCAGTCCGTCGCTGGTTACCGCGCCTTTAAATATTTTAACGGCTACGTCTTTTCTTTCACTGTAACGGGTCCAGACTCCTTTATAGATGATGCCCGATGCGCCCTCGCCTAGCACATGCTGAATATCCAACTCGCGCCAGTCAATAAATTGAGGAGGGGTGGTAGCATGGCTTACGCTAAACTCATTGCCCGAAAATGCCAGCCACGAGAGCTTTGGCATAGACAACAGCCACTCCGGCAATTGCTTTAGCCTGTTTGCAGAGATACGCAGGAGCGATAAATTACGGCAGTTGCTTAACTCCTGGGGCAATGAGCTTAGTTGATTCCCGGCCAGCGCCAGTTTTTGCATGCGGAAGCAAAGGCCGATCTCCTTGGGTAACTCTGTTATATAGTTGTTTGTAAGGATGAGCCAACGCAGATGGGGGTTAAGCGAGCGCGGAGGTATAGTTTCTATTTTGTTGGCTTTAAAACCCACCATATCTAATAAAGGACAATCGGCCAGAACTTCTGGTAAAACCGTAAAAAGGTTGTCTGAACAAAAAAGGATCTTCAGTTTTTTCAACCTGCCAAAATCGGGTGGCAACTCTTTCAATTCGTTGCGCGAAAGATCGAGCACCTCCAGTGTATCTGCAAGCTCAAATATCTCCCTCGGAAAATGAGCAAGCCCTTCAGAGA
>JABDEZ010000084.1 GCA_013286835.1 Bacteroidota bacterium | reverse complement strand
AAAAACCATTGTTCCCGCCAAGCTGGCGCATGGTTATCTGCATACCCAGCAGCATAACAGAAGTAGAAAAAAGGGCCGTACGCGATAGCGCAGAACAGGCTGGTGCAAAGGAAGTGTATATGATACACGAGCCTATGGCAGCTGCATTGGGTATAGGTATAGATGTGGAAGAACCTACGGGCAACATGATCATTGATATAGGTGGTGGTACCACAGGTATATCTGTAATAGCGCTGGCCGGTATTGTTTGCGATCAGAGCATACGTATAGCGGGTGATGAGTTTACGGCAGACATTATGGAAGCCATGCGCCGCTACCATAGCCTGATGATCGGTGAACGTACTGCTGAACAAATAAAGATACACGTGGGCAGCGCCCTTAAAGAACTGGATATACCACCAGATGATATAGCTGTTAATGGCCGTGACCTTGTAACAGGTATCCCTAAGCAGATCATGGTATCTTACCAGGAGGTTGCAGAAGCACTGGACAAATCAATATTTAAAATAGAAGAAGCAATACTTAAAGCTTTAGAAAGTACACCGCCAGAACTGGCTGCAGATATCTATCGCCGTGGGTTGTACCTTACAGGTGGCGGTGCGTTATTGCGTGGGTTAGACAAACGTATATCCCATAAAATAAAACTGCCGGTACACGTAGCCGACGATCCGTTGCGTGCAGTGGTAAGGGGTACAGGAATGGCGCTGAAGAATATTGCAAGGATGCCTTTCCTGATGAAGTAACGCTCTATTTAACTTAAAGCCTTTTAAAGTAACCATAGTCCGCAAGTGCGCACTTTCATATTGTTCATCCGCCGGTTCTTCAATCTCATTTTGTTTTTGGGAGTGGAAGTTGTGTGCATCATTATGATAGCACGTACTAAAACTTTGCAGGGTAATGATATTGTGAGTTCTGCCAACGTGGTGAGTGGCCTTTTGTACAAGAAACAAAACGATGTAGTGTATTATTTTGGCCTGGGCCGTATGAACGACAGCCTGCTGAATGAAAATGCCCGGCTGCGCCTGCAAATGGCTATGCTGAAAGGTATAGATACGCTGCACGATAGCCTGGTACACAAGCCAATAGGTAAGCCCGATAGCACCCACGTTGTGCGCTATGCAGACTATGTATATCGCACAGCACGTGTCATCAATAATTCAGTAAGCGCTGCTAATAATTACATCACTATTAACCGGGGTTCTAATGATGGCATCAGCAGGAACATGTCAGTAATATCAGGGAACGGCACCGTAGGGCGCGTAGTACATGTATCACCGCACTTTGCCAGTATACTTTCTGTATTGAGTGTGAAACAGCAGGTGAGTGCCCGCCTTAAGGACGGTACATATGGTTATGTAACCTGGGATGGTGACAGGCCAGATGTATTGATGATGCGCGACGTAGCACAGCAGATAAAGGTGAAAGCCGGAGACACTGTATATACTACCAGCTACTCATTTTTCCCACCCGATATAGTGATGGGGTATGTATTTAAAATCGAGACCCTTAAGAAAAATAGCCAACAACTACTATACATGCACCCTGCAGCCAACTTCCGTAATCTGCAATATGTGTATGTGGTAGAGAATAAAATGGATGCTGAAAGAAAAGAACTGGAGGATTCTGTAAAAAGCAAGTAATGAGCGTATACCTGAGAAATTTTTTAAGGTTCTGTTTCATCGTCATACTACAGGTATTGGTGCTGAATAAAGTGACGCTTCGCTGGTGGCTAGAGCCTATGGGCTTTCCTATTTTCGTGCCTTATGTTTATCCGTTGTTCATTCTTTTACTGCCATTTGAAACTCCGGTTTGGGCACTGATCATTCTAGGGTTCATAACCGGTATCACTATAGATGGCTTTGCCAATACTGCGGGCCTGCATGCCTGCGCAACCGTGTTTATAGCATACCTGCGTACCAATGTACTGAATGCATTGCTGCCTAAAAACCTAAGCGAGTATGCACACCAAAATCCCAATGTAAAGAACATGACCTGGACGCCGTTCCTTACCTATGCGGCCTTTTTGTTATTGCTGCATCATACGGTATTCTTTACGTTAGAGCTTTGGAATTTCAGCAATATTGGCTACCTGCTGCTTAAGATAATAGCGGCGACCATTACCTCTATGATCTTCGTTATTATTTACGTGCTGCTGTTTACCCGGCAGACAACGGCAAGGGTATAAATCAAAACAATTCCAGACTGCAAACACTATGGACAACTATTACACTGAAGTAGTGGCGACAATAAAAAGATACCTGAAAAAGAAGTATGCTTTCCGCATAATCAATAAACTGACGGGTGTGGAATATACTGAAGAGCGCAGCAAACTTGGAGCAGATGTAATACCGGGCCTTAGTGAAGATACATGGGAGATACTCATTGAAAAAATGTACGATGATGGTTATATCATAAAAGACGACGGCCGTACAGTAACATTTACAGATGAGTTTGTAATTAAATAGCCCCGAAAGAACTATTATTTTAACTTCCTTTTCCCATTTCAGAGGCATCTATTTGTAATAGAACTGGCCGATTTTTCATATATTCGTAAGTCTCATTTTAATGACAATGGAGTATGAATAAACATTTTGCTATAGCATATAGAATATGGGTTGCCATAGCAATTTGTTGCACCATAATTCTGACCTGGAATACTACAATAGCACAGCAAAGAAAACCAACGGTGCCACCCGGCGAAGAGAAGGTAACAGTTGCGCCTGTTAAGAACCTGAAACTGCTGAATGAATATAAAGATGCAAAAGGTAACCTTGTACGCATAGTGCAATATACACAGGGCAACAACCGTGTTACAGAAACCATAGTAATGCCCCCAAGGCCGGCATATGTGCATGTGCCTATACGTGTGGACACTATGAATAAGGATTCTGTAATGGTGGTAGTTGACAAAGGGCATTATAACCTGCAGGTATATTACAGACACCGTTTAATAAGAACTTACAAAGCTGTGTTTGGCCCTAAACCACTTGAGAACAAAACATACGAAGGTGACAGGTGTACGCCTGAAGGCTGGTTTAAAATTGCCAATAAGAACCCGGCATCAAAATACCATCGTTTTATGGGGCTTAATTATCCTAACGATTCGGCAATAGCCCGTTTTAATAAAATGAAGGCGAAAGGTTTATTGCCTGCCAACGCCCGCATTGGCGGCGATGTGGGCATACATGGCATATGGGCCAATGGAGATGACATGATAGAGATGGGTATAGGCTGGACAGATGGCTGTGTGGCCATCAAGAACAATGACATAGAAGATCTCTACAGTATGGTAACCGTAGGTACAAGGGTGTTTATAAGAAGGTAACCTGCTACAAAAATCAGATCACTCCAGTTGTATCATCCCAATTATTGAGTACACTTATCATTAACTCTTTTATTTGCTGAGTACACAAGTTGCCTATGCTGCCTTCATGGGTGTGATGCAGTGGCTCATTATATGCAAAAGTGCCATCTTCAACTGCGGCACCTACTTGCTTATAAGCTTCGCGGAATGGTACACCATTATTCACCAGGTTATTTACCTGTTCCACAGTAAATAGATACTTGTATTTTTCATCTTCCAACAAGTTGTCCTTTATTATGATGTGCCCAAGCATCATACGCGTCATTTGCAGGCACGTCTTCAGGTCTTCTATCGCAGGGAATAGTATTTCCTTGGTCAGCTGCATTTCGCGGTGATAGCCGGACGGCAGGTTGTTAATGAGCAATGTAAGCTCATTGGGTACAGACTGTATGCGGTTGCACTTGCCGCGTATCAGTTCAAAAACATCGGGGTTCTTTTTATGGGGCATGATGCTGCTGCCTGTAGTCAGCTCTGCAGGGAAGGTAAGAAAGCCAAAATTCTGATTCATATACAGGCACACATCCATGCTAAAACGAGAGAGGGTAGATGCAGTGCTTGCTATAGCTACAGCAGCAAAACGTTCTGTCTTCCCGCGGCTCATTTGTGCATATACACTATTGTAGTGCAGACTGCTAAAATGTAATAGTTTAGTGGTCAGCTCCCTATCTAACGGGAAAGACGAGCCATAACCTGCACCACTTCCCAACGGATTTTTGTTAGACATGTGGTAGGCAGTGGAAAGCAATTCCATATCATCTACCAGGCTCTCAGCATAGGCGCCAAACCACAGCCCAAAAGATGATGGCATAGCTAATTGCAGGTGCGTGTAGCCGGGTAATAATTGATGTTTGTGTTGTTCGCTGAGTTCCTGCAGTTGGTGGAATAACGCTACGGAGCTATCTCTTATAGCAAGCAACTGAGCACGCAAGTATAATTTTATATCTACAGCAACCTGGTCATTTCGGCTGCGGCCACTGTGTATCTTTTTGCCGGCTTCACCAATGCGTTCTGTCAGCATTAGTTCTATTTGTGAATGAATATCTTCCACATCCGGATTCAATGTGAAAGTGCCTTCTGCTATTTCCTTCAGTATATATTCCAGTTCTTTCTTTATTGCATCAAAATCAGCCTCGTGCAATAAGCCTACATGTGCCAGCATGGTTACATGCGCCAGTGAGCCTTGCACATCATACCTGGCCAGCTCCAGGTCAAATTCCCTATCGCGGCCCACGGTAAATGCTTCTATCATTTCCGATGTTTCGGTATGTTCTTTTTGCCACAGTTTCATGTGAGGTGGTTTTCTGTTTTAAGTTGTCTTATGGTTTGATTATAATACCTGGTTCAGCAATTCTATGTAAGTATCTATGCCTTGGTTGATTTCCTGTACATAAATAAACTCATCGGCCATATGGCTGCGGGCAGAATCTCCGGGGCCCATTTTTAATGCAGGAAAAGGCATTAGAGATTTGTCGGACAAAGTAGGAGAACCATAGTATGTTTTGCCTATGCCCAGTCCAGCCACAACAAGCGGATGATCCAAACTTATAGATGATGACCTAAGTCGCAAACTACGTGGGGTCACACTGCATTGCACATGTTGTTTTATAATGTCAAGCACTTCCTCGTGGGTGTACAGTTCATTGATACGAATGTCAACTGCAAAAGTACACTCAGCAGGTACTACATTATGTTGTGTACCGGCGTGTATCACTGTAACGCTCATTTTTACAGGTCCCAGAAGTGGCGATGTTTCAGGGAACTGGTATGTCCTGAACCATTCTATATCCTGCAGGGCCTTGTATATTGCGTTCTCCCCTTCGTCCCTTGCTGCGTGGCCAGACCTGCCCATTGCTGTACAGTCTATTACCAGCAAGCCTTTTTCTGCTACAGCCATATTCATTAGGGTAGGTTCACCTACTATAGCGCAGTCAACTTTAAACTTACCCAGTACCGATGCAATGCCATTGATGCCTGATATCTCTTCTTCAGCGCTGCCGCAAAAGATGAGGTTGTATTTAAGATCAGGTTTATCGTGAAAATGTACAAAGGTTGTAAGTAATGACACCAGGCAACCACCTGCATCGTTGCTACCCAAGCCATACAATTTGCCATCAGCTTCTGTAGGCTGGAAGGGATCCCGTGTATAATCCTTGTTGGGCTTTACAGTATCATGGTGGCTGTTGAGGAGTATGGTAGGCTTCTTCTTGTCAAAATACTTATTAACTGCCCACACGTTATTGCCTGATCGGTTTGTGGTTATTCCCTTTTCATTCAGGAATACAGCAATAATATTGGCTGTAGCCGCCTCTTCTTTGCTGAAGGAAGGTATAGATACCAATCTCTTCAGCAAGGTTACAGCAGCGGTATGTAAATATTCTGTTGTCATGATATAGTAGTTCCGGCAGTTCCGTTTATTAGTCCTTGCAACTCATCTGCATGGCCTATGGTTACAGTATGCACACCTGCACCAATTGCTGCAAATGCATTTTCGAGCTTGGGTATCATACCGCCCGATACAGCGCCTGTTTGTTTCAGTGTTTCAAAGCGTGCCAGGTCTATGTTCCTTATGGCAGAGTTGTCATCTTCAGGATCCAGCAGCACACCTTTTTTTTCAAAACAATAGAGCAATTTCACCTGCATCAATTTACCCATGCCTTTGGCTACTTCCTGTGCAATGGTATCGGCATTGGTGTTCAGCATACTACCATTGCCATCGTGCGTGAGCGGGGCAAGTACCGGGGTAAGACCCGCTTCCAATAGATGTTGTATCACAGTGGCATTTACCTTGCTGCTTTCTACATCACCTACAAAACCATAATCCACATCTTTTACCGGGCGCTTATTAGCAGGCATTATATTGCCGTCTGCACCGGTAAGGCCAATGGCATTGCAGCCGATTGATTGCAATGAGGCAACTATATTTTTATTAATGAGGCCACCATATACCATAGTTACCAGCTGCAATGTTTGTGCATCTGTAATGCGGCGACCATTAACGTACGATGGTTCTATGTTTAGTTGTTTACCAATTTCTGTAGCTACTTTGCCACCGCCATGTACCAATATTTTATAGCCTTCTATGGCGGCAAAGTCTTTAAGGAAGCCCGGTAGTTTTGCAGGGTCATCAATGATATTTCCACCAATTTTTATGACTGCTAATTGTTTCATGCGATTAGTTTTTCAGCAGTTCGGAAATTACAGCCTGTGCTGCCCATACCCTGTTGGCACCTTGTTGCGATACCAAACTTTGCGGGCCATCCAGTATTTCGTCGCTCAGTTCCACATTGCGCCTTACGGGCAGGCAATGCATCACCTTTGCATGGTTGGTGACAGACAAATGTTTGTTGGTCAGCATCCATTTGGGGTTTTCTGTAAGCACCTTACCATAGTCCTGGTAAGAGCTCCAGTTTTTTACATACACAAAATCTGCATCAGCAAGCGCCTGTTGCTGGTTGTGTGTAATAGTTGCTCCTGCTGTGTACTGCTCTCCCAGCTCATAACCTTCAGGATGTGTAATGGTAAAATCTGCTTCACCCCATGCATTGATCCATTGGGCAAAAGAGTTTGATACACACTGTGGTATAGGCTTTATATGTGGAGCCCAGGTAAGTACAATCTTCGGCTTACGGACTTCTTTAAAATTTTCTGTAATGGTGATAATGTCTGTGAGGCTTTGCAACGGGTGCAGTGTGGCGCTTTCAAGGCTTACTATAGGCAAGCCTGCATATTCTATCAGCCTGCTCAGTAATACTTCATTGTAGTCGTCATCCCTGTTTAGCAGGGATGGGAATGTGCGCACACACAGTATATCAAAGTAAGAACCTAATATAGGCGCTGCGTCTTTAATGTGCTCTACTGTTGTGCCATCCATTATCGCACCATCTTCCAGTTCCAGTTTCCAACCCTCTTTGTCCATGTTGAAGACGATGGCTTCCATACCCAGGTTGGCGGCGGCTATCTGTGTGCTTAACCTGGTGCGCAAGCTGGGGTTAAGGAACAGCAAGCCTATGCGCTTGTGCGTGCCCAGGGCTATGTCTTTCAGTGGATGTGCTTTATATGCAATGGCCTTTTGCACCAGTGCATTAATATCAGCTACATCGTTTACAGAAATAAAATTCTTCATTGTTATTTATGTCTGTTAATGGGACAACAATTATGAGTTACCAGTTTCGGCTTTTATAGCGGCTAGCAGTAGGTCAGCTTCATGCTTTCCAATATTAAGTGCAGGCAGCAAGCGTATCACGTTTGGTTTGGCTTCGCCTGTGAAAATATAATGTTTGCTCAACAGGTTCTTTTTTAAGTCTTTGTATTGTTCAGGCACATCAAAGCCTATCATCAACCCACGTCCGCGTACATTTTGGAGCGCTGGTATTTTCTTTAGCTCATCCATTATGTAATTACCGGTTTCTTCTGCATGTTGCAACAGATTGTCACGGTCCATCACTTCAAGTACAGCCATACCTGCAGCGCAAGCCAGGTGGTTGCCACCAAATGTGGTACCCAGCATACCATACTTTGCAGGTATAGATGGCGCTATGAGTATGCCGCCTATAGGAAAGCCATTACCCATGCCCTTTGCCATCGTATATATATCGGCGTTCACCTCTGCATGATCGTGAGAGAAGAACTTACCTGAACGGCCATAACCACACTGTACACTATCTGCTATATACACAGCTCCATACTCATCGCAGAGGCTGCGTATTACTTGCAAAAACTCAGGTGTAGCTACGTTGATACCACCTACACCCTGAATGCCTTCTATTATTACACCGGCTATTTCTTTGCCGTGTGTTTTAAAATATTCTGTGAGTGCAGCTGTATCATTAAATGGTAGAAACACCACATTGTCGGTCTGGTTAACGGGCGCTACTATTGCAGCATTGTCTGTAGCAGCAACCGCAAGCGATGTGCGGCCATGGAAAGCTTTTGAAAAGGCTACAATGATCTTCCTGTTGGTATGGAAAGACGCCAGCTTCATGGCATTTTCATTAGCCTCAGCACCAGAGTTGCACAAGAACAAGTGGTAATCTGTTTTGCCTGATACTTCACCCAGCTTTGCAGCTAATTCGCGTTGTATTGGTATAACTATTGAGTTGGAATAGAAACCTATTTTATGCAGTTGTTCTTCAATGCGCAACACATAATGGGGGTTAGTATGGCCTATAGATATAACGGCATGGCCGCCATAAAAATCAAGGTATTTCTGTCCCTTATCATCCCATACATAAGAGCCTTCACCCTTTACTATGGTAATGTCGTTTAATGGATAAACATCAAATAATGTGGTCATGATGTGGTATTAAAATGCGTTAGCTTTTAATTGTAATCCTGTATGTTCGGGCAATCCAAACATCAGGTTCATATTCTGTACGGCCTGCCCTGATGCGCCTTTCAGTAAGTTATCAATAGTTGAATGTATTATCAGTCTGTCGCCCACTTTTTCAAGATGAATGAGCGCTTTATTGGTATTTACTACCTGCTTCATATCTATCATTTCCCTGCTCACATGTGTGAAAGGATGTCCTTCGTAGTAAGATTCATAAAGTGCATAGGCTGCTTCCAGGTCAAGACTGCATTTTGTATGAGAGCTTACATAGATGCCCCGGGTAAAATCGCCACGCCAAGGAATAAAATTGATTGCTTTATGATCGGGTTGCAGGTTGCTTATGGTCTGCAATATCTCGTGCAGGTGCTGGTGGTCCAACGATTTGTAGGCTTCTATATTATTAGCCCTCCATGCAAAGTGCGAACTGGCCTGCAGCTTTTGTCCTGCACCTGTTGCACCTGTTATGCCTGTAGTTTGTACTTCATCCAGCAGGCCGGCTTTAGCCAATGGCAATAAGCCCAGTTGTATGCAAGTAGCAAAGCAGCCTGGATTGGCAATGCTTGTTGCTGTTTTTATCTGTTCACGGTTTGTTTCAGGCAGTCCGTACACAAATGTGCGTTCGCCAAATTGTGCATTTTTTGCTATCCTGAAGTCCTGCGACAAGTCGATAATAGAAATGCTTGCCGGTATATTATTGGCATCTAAAAACACTTTTGCCTCTCCATGCCCCACGCACAAAAACAGTATATCTATATCATATTGTATGTCCTTGCTAAATAGCAGGTCTGTACTGCCCAACAGATCGCTATGTACTTTATATACAGGTTCTCCGGCATTGCTCCGGCTGTGTATAAATACAATGTCCACCTCTGGGTGGTTCAGCAGTATCCGTAGCATTTCGCCACCGGTATATCCTGCTCCCCCTACTATTCCTACTTTAATAGTTGTAATGCCCATTCTTTATTAATTCTTTTTACTGCCTGTGAGTTCAAATTTGTTTTGGTTCACTGCATTGTAAATACCTATCTGGTTTCCGAATATTTTGGCAAAGCCTTTTACATCATCTCCGCTCCAGCTATTGTTCATTTCTCCATAGGCGCCAAAGCTGTTGTTCATGAGGTCGTGCGGGCTTTCTATGCCTTTTACAACAAAGCGATACGGATGCAGTGTTACGTGCACCTTGCCGCTTACCGTTTTCTGGCTGTCCTGCAAAAAGCTTTCTATGTTGCGCATGGTAGGGTCCAGCATCATACCCTCGTGCAGCCAGTTGCCGTACCAGGTACTCAGTTGGTCTTTCCAATATAGTTGGTGCTTGGTAAGTGTATGCTTTTCAAGCAGGTGATGTGCTTTAATTATGATGATTGGCGCAGCAGCTTCAAACCCAACACGACCTTTGATACCTATTATCGTATCGCCTACATGTATGTCCCTGCCTATACCATAAGGTTGTGCTATGGCCTGCAGGTATTGTATGGCCTCTACCGGGCTATCAAATGTTATATCGCTTATGCCTGTAAGCTCACCTTGTTCAAAGGTGAGGGTTATGTCTCTTGGTTCTGTTTCTGTGATCTGCGTTGGCCATGCACTTTCGGGTAGATAACCATCGCTGGTAAGGGTTTCACGTCCACCCACAGATGTACCCCATAGCCCTTTATTAATGCTATACTGTGCCTTTTCAAAGTTCATTTCCACACCATTCTCCTTCAGGAAGCTGATCTCTGCATCCCTGCTCAGGCGCATATCGCGTATAGGTGTTATGATGCCTATATTAGGTATCATGCTTTGGAACACCATGTCGAAACGCACCTGGTCGTTACCTGCACCTGTGCTGCCATGGGCCACAAAGTCAGCGTTCATATCAGCAGCGTACTGTGCTACTGTTATGGCCTGTACCATACGTTCTGCACTTACACTGAGTGGGTAGGTTGCATTTTTCAATACATTGCCAAATATGAGGTACTTGATGCAGCTTTCATAATAGGCTGAGGTAACGTCTATCACTTTAAAAGAAGTAACACCCAGCAGGCGCGCTTTCTTTTCTATGTTTTGCAGCTCTTCTTCGCTGAAGCCACCGGTCTGTATGGTTACAGCATGTACTTCAAGCTGTTGCACTTTAGAAAGATATATGGCACAATAGGTAGTGTCAAGACCGCCACTATAGGCTAATACCACTTTTTTCATCGGGAGAGAATATTATTAATTAAAATTAATTTATTAATGTACAAACCAACTCAAACAAACTGAATATATGGAAAACAACAGATGATTTTTTCGTAAATTTTTCAAAAACCTCAATTGTTTAAAATTCAGTAATCGAGCATAGGACTTTTCCTTTTCTTTAAAATTGGCCGATGTTTCCTCTGGTTCGTAATGGTCCTTGGGGTCATAAAGCATTGCTGTGCACAGGCAGTTCTTCCGTTCCTTGCTCATCAATATGTCATAGTTCACACAACTTTTGCAACCCTGCCAGAAGGCATCATCCTGTGTCAATTCAGAATATGTTACAGGCTCGTAGCCAAGATCGCTGTTTATTTTCATTACAGCCAGGCCTGTAGTGAGGCCAAATATCTTGGCTTCCGGGTATTTCTTGCGGCTCAGTTCAAATATCTTGCTCTTGATCATCTTGGCAAGTCCATACTTCCTGAACTCAGGTCGTACTATCAACCCGGAATTAGCAACATACTCCCCGTTCCAGCATTCTATATAGCAGAAGCCTGCCCAGTCGCCTTCAGGGGACAAGGCTATTACAGCTTTTCCTTCCTGCATTTTCAGCTCCAGGTATTCAGGACTGCGTTTGGCGATCCCTGTGCCACGCGCTTTAGCCGATTCAGCCATTTCTTCACAAATCGCCTCAGCAAAACCAAAATGGAGGCTAGTTGCCACCACCACTTGAAAGTTTTGGTTCATTATATTAACCGTTAAATAAATGAATAAAATAATAGGCAAT
>JABDEZ010000083.1 GCA_013286835.1 Bacteroidota bacterium | reverse complement strand
GTGCTTAGTAATTTGATTGCCACACAGAAAGTACATGAGAAGTTTGGTGGGGTGGTGCCAGAAATGGCATCGAGGGCGCATATGCAAAACATAATTCCCGTTGTGGATGTTGCGTTGCGGGAAGCGGGTATTGAGAAAGAAGATATACAGGCTGTAGCATTTACACAATCGCCTGGTCTTATAGGCTCATTACTGGTAGGTGCGTGTTTTGCTAAGGCGTATGCCCAAGCTTTGGGTGTACCAATTATTGCAGTGAACCATATGCAGGCGCACGTACTGGCGCATTTTATAGAAGAACCACGGCCGGTATTCCCCTTTCTTTGCTTAACGGTATCGGGTGGGCATACACAAGTAGTATTATGCCGTAGCCACCTAGATATGGAAATACTGGGGCAAACCATGGATGATGCCGCAGGCGAAGCGTTTGATAAAGTGGCCAAAATGCTGGGGTTGCCTTATCCCGGAGGGCCACTGGTAGATAAATACGCGCAGCAAGGTGATCCACACAAATTTACTTTTCCGTTGCCAGAGATGAAGGACTATGAGTTCAGCTTCAGCGGGCTCAAAACATCGGTACTTTATTTCTTGCAGAAGCAAAAGAAGATAGATCCGGATTTCATTGCCAATAATCTAAATGACATCTGCGCTTCTGTACAATATACTATAATAAAGATGTTGCTGAATAAGCTGCATAAGGCTGCTAAAGCATTGCATATAGACCAGGTAGGTATAGCCGGGGGGGTATCTGCCAATAGCGGGCTACGCAAGGCATTGACCGAAATGGGGGAGAAAGAAGGTTGGCAGGTTTACATACCCAAGTTTGAATACTGTACTGATAACGCTGCTATGATAGGCATTACCGCACACTACAAATACTTACAAGGGCAGTTTGCAGATATGACGGTGAGCCCGGCAGCAAGAGGCAGCTGGTCATGAGTAATACATATTTTCAATTCAGACAATTTACAATAGAACAGGACAGGTGCGCCATGAAGGTATCTACAGATGCCTGCATACAAGGCGCTTATACACCTGTAACCAAAATGACGAGGCGGGTGTTGGATATTGGTGCGGGTACTGGCTTGCTATCGCTAATGGTGGCACAGCGCGCCAGCAATGTAACAATAGATGCTGTAGAGCTGGACGCAGATGCCGCGATACAGGCAAAGGAGAATATTGGCAACTCACCATTTGCCCTCAGTGTAAGTGTTGTGCAGGGAAATATAAATACTTATACAGCTAGTAGTGGGTATGATCTTATTATATGCAATCCACCCTTTTTTACCAATAGTTTGCTAGGCGACACCGCCGGCAGGAACATGGCCCGCCATTCCATAACCCTTACGTTTGTTGAATTGCTTACTGCCATAAAAAGGTTATTGAACAGTGATGGTCATGCATCGGTGTTGCTTCCTGCATTGCAGCAGCAGCAATGGGAAAGTCTTTTAGAGGAAAATGATTTTTATATACACTCCCGGTTGTTTATAAAGCCATATGCCGGGCAGGCTGCGAATAGGGTAGTAAGTATTTTTGGCCTGCAAGATATACCATGCACAGACACAGAATTGGTTATATACCGCTCGCCGAATAGCTATACAGATGCTGCGATACAATTATTATCACCCTTCTATGCAAAGGAAATGAAGTGATTAGCTTGCATTTATCATTTCTGCCACCTGCTTCCCGCTGGCCAGTGCAGCATCTACAGTACCCACAACAGTATCTGTAAAGTAGGCTTCTCCGGCAAAATATAAGGTTTGGGCTACAGGTTTGTTCAATAGTTGCAGCGCAGCATGGGTAGTAACAGTTGCATAGGTGTATGACCCGAGTATGTGTGGGTCGGCAGACCAGTTTACAGCCTTGGCAGCAACCAGGTAGCTTTCTAAAGATTCCACCGTCATATTGAATATAGCTGCCAGCGATCTTTTAGCAATGACTAGAAGCTCGTCATCGGTGTTTTTTTTATATAGTGCGGCATCCGGGCCGCCCAGCCAGCCTGTAAGTATTGGGCTATCTTCAGGGCTTTGAGTCCACCAGGTGGGCACCTGCTCATCAGAAAAGACGAATGCCATTTTGTTATTATTCCCCTCCATGTTTTTTACAACATCCTTGTTTTTCCAGATAGGCTCCTTAAAAACAAACAGTATTTTGATGACGCTGCCTATGCCCATACCTTGCAACGCTTTGGTATGATTGGGCAGAGCAGGAACGAATTGGATGCTGCATTGTGCATCATTATCAGCCTGCAGTACACCAAGCGGAAGTGCAATAATGCATTTGGAAGCACTGTATTCTTTATTGGCTGCAGTAATAACGGTTACCTCACCTTTTGCCCATTTTATTTCTTTTGCCGTATTATCCATTAGTATGGTGCCGCCATGCTTTTCGGTTTCATCGGCCATGTATTGGATGAGGGGCATATACCCGCCATCTACTCTATGCTGGCCGCCTTCTTCATCTTCTATCCATTCTTTTCTCAATGCTATAGCGCTGGCACGGTTAGGGTCTGCGGTATCATATCCTGCTGCAAACCTCCTTACCGAAGTTTTCAGGTCTTCATATTCATCTCCCTTAAACTGTTCTTCCAGGAAGGCATTGATAGACATGTCTTCCTGGAGACTCTTCAGCCGTTCTTCAAACAATTCCCAACCGGGCAAAAAGAATCCTTCTTTTTTTATAGCACCGTCTTGCGCATGCCATGTTTCTCCTTCCGATAGTTTATAGTCAATACTAGCCTCCTTCAGTGCTGCCAGCGTCACTGCAAGGTCGCCATGTATAAATTCGGCGCCCAGCTCTATGTAGTCGGCCCCAGGTACGTTATATATGGTGTGTATGCGGCCTCCTAAACGATTATTGGCCTCCAGTACGGTAACTTTTTTGCCTGCCCTTGACAGTTGCATAGCCGCCATTAGACCTGCGGCACCTGCGCCTATTATGATGATGTCTGAATTATTCATGGTATTGCCCGCACGGTTTCCTCACCTGTTATAAAAAAATGAGCCGTGTATAGAGTGCAAATTTATACTCCAAATTGCCGTAAGTGATGGTTTGTATGAGTATAAATAGCTCCGTCCCACTCTTCTGTAGTCAGCTTGCCCAGGAACAAATGTATAGATCCATTCAGTTTATCTTTGCGGGCAACAACAGTTTTCAGCAGGGCAACCAGTCTTTCTTTTTCTTGTGCAAAATCCTTTTCACCGGTCATGATATAATTAGGGGCTGTTGGCGAGTTTGGCTTAAGCGGTTTTCCACCAATCATTACTTTTTTGAAAAACGGTCCCAATACTTTCCCCATGAACATTTGCTTACCTGTTGCTTCACCTGCCGGTATAGCAAGCGTGGCATTACAATGTGCCAGCATTTGTGCCGCATCCATTTTGCCCCACTGTCTTTGTGCATCAGGTTGCAGGTTGTCTATACGGGTAAGCAATTCGCTGAATTTTTGTGTATCGAAAAGAGACATAAGTTCATTTTTTACAAATATAAAGATACAATTGATAAAGACGTAACAGTGGAAGATGGTAAAGATTAACGTCGATTTCATGAGGCCCATTTTAATTGCAGGCTTGCTGTATTTATCAAAATGCTGTCTTAATTTTAATGCATTATGGAAACAACATCATTAGGTATAGGCAGCAGGGTAGAGCACCCGCATTTTGGTAAGGGAGTAGTGGTAGATACGGCCAGTGAGTTTTATGTGATCTGGTTCAAATCGCAGCTTAGTACAAAAAATATAGACAAAGAATTTGATCTGAAAGTGTTGCAGTCTGTAGAGAATGGGGGCGGCGAAAATGGAAACATTACCATTGCAGATATAGAACATGCCCTCGAACATATATTAGACCAGAGACTGCATCAAATGGACCTGGTGCCTATGGCTATGAAATGGAACAATGGCACTATGATATTGAAGCCAAAGGACAACACTATGCAAGCCAAAGAAGTGCCTATAGAAACCTTCTTTCATAAAATAGTGATGGTGAGAGACAGGCTAAGACTTATAGAACAAAAGATAAATGCTAGTAAAGTACTCACAGATGAAGAGAAGGTGGACATGCAACAATATGTAACGGCCATCTATGGTTCACTAACAACATTCAATGTGCTGTTCAGGGAAACGCACCACCAGTTTAGGGGTGTGGCAGGAAAAGAATAAATATATGGTTGAAGGTATGTATAGTTAATATTTTTCATGCCCTAATCATGAAACAATTGAATAACTTTTTATATGAATAACTCCCAGATCGCAGATCATTTTACACTGGTATCCAAACTGATGGATATACACGGTGAGAATAGTTTTAAGTCGAAATCGTATGCCAATGCCGCATTCAATATAGATAGACTCACAATTGAAATATCTAATATGGATGATGCTGAACTGTATAACATAAGGGGTATTGGCGAAGCTATTGGCAAGAAGATAAGGGAGCTGCAAACAACCGGTACGTTTCCTGTTTTGGAATCACTCCTCCAGGTGACACCTGAAGGGATACTTGAGATGATGCATTTGAAAGGGTTAGGACCAAAGAAAATTGGTGTGATATGGAAAGAGCTGGAAATAGAAAGTGTAGGGGAGCTAGAGTACGCCTGCAATGAAAACCGGCTGGTAACACTAAAAGGTTTTGGTGCTAAAACACAGGAGAACATTCTGCAGCAGATCGCCTATATCAAACAAAATGAAGGTTTTAGTTTGTGGGCTCATGTAATTAATATTGCTAACTCGTTGATAAACAATCTGAAAGGTAAATATTCAAATCATTTATTTGCACTTGCAGGGGCCATAAGAAGGCAATTGGAAACAGTAGAGCACATCGATATTGTGACTGACGTGCCAAAAAAAGACATTATAGAGGGGTTTAGTAATATAGTAGATATGGAAGTTGTGGATAATGGTATATCATGGATAATAAAAACGCCAAATAATCCCAATGTTAATTTTATAAGTACTTCAAAATCAAATTTTTATATCACATTATTTAAGGCTAGTGCCGGAGAGGAATTCTTGATTGCTTTTCATGAAAGATATAAATTGCCAGAAGAGGCAGAAAGTGAGGAACACATATTTGCTATAAACAATATTCCTGTTGTTCACCCGGCACTGCGGGAAACCGGAAAAACACTAGACCATGCTGTTCATCAACTGATACAATCAAATGAAGTAAAGGGTGTAATCCATTCACATTCAACGTGGAGCGATGGGGCAAATACTCTTGAAGAGATGGCGAAAGGAGCAATAGACAAGGGATATGAATACCTGGTTATTAGCGATCACTCGCAGGCAGCGTTTTATGCCAACGGCCTTACTCCGCAACGTATAGCTCAACAACATATAGAGATAGATGCGCTGAACGAAAAGCTTGCTCCCTTTAAAATATTTAAGAGTATAGAGGCCGATATACTCAATGATGGCAGCCTCGACTATACCCCGGCAGTGCTCAATACTTTTGATCTTGTAATAGGTAGTGTACATAGCAACCTGAGGATGAGTGAAGAAAAAGCTATGGCAAGGGTACTTGCTGCCATCGCAAACCCATATCTCACCATATTAGGACATCCTACAGGCAGACTATTGTTATCGCGCCCTGGATACCCCCTTGACCATAAACAGATAATAGATGCCTGCGCCGAACATAAAGTAGTGATTGAGATTAACGCACACCCCCGTCGCCTGGATATGGACTGGCGCTGGATAGACTATGCAATGGAACATGGTGTGCTGTTGAGTATAGATCCTGATGCACACTCAATAAAAGGCTTTGACGATATTCATTACGGTGTGATGATTGCACAGAAAGGTGGCCTTACAGCAAATAGTAATTTAAGTAGCTTTAGTTTGATAGAGTTTGAGGCGTTTTTGGAGGGTTATAGGAGGAAGAAAATGAGATCCTAAATGAAGCTAACTGATAGCGTAAATACAAAAGCCGCTTCCTGACAAGGAAGCAGCTTTTGTAAATTCTATTTTAATGAGGACCTTATACTAACATAGTCACTGGGTTCTCAAGGAATGCTTTAAGTGTTTGCATGAAACGGGAACCCACAGCGCCGTCAACTACACGGTGGTCGCAGCTTAAAGTCAATTTCAGTAATTGGCGTACTACTATTTCATTGTTCTCCACTACTGGTGTAGGCGCTATTTTGCCTATCGCCAGTATGCAGCTATCGGGTGGATTAATGATTGCGGTAAATTCATCTATATCCATCATACCCAGGTTGCTTACAGTGAAGGTATTGCCTGTAAATTCCGGAGGCTGCAATTTCTTGTTGCGTGCTTTTGTATTCAGGACCTGTGCTTCAGCAGCTATCTGCGATAGTGATTTCTGATCAGCAAACTTGATAACCGGAACAATAAGACCTTCTTCAACAGCTACTGCGCTGCCTATATGTATGTGCTGGTTCTGGCGGATAAAGTCTCCCATCCATGAGCTGTTCACTTCAGGATGTTTGCGCAGTGCCATAGCGCATGCTTTTATTATCAGGTCGTTGAAAGATATTTTTGCAGGTGATGTTTCGTTCATTGTTGCACGTGCTTTCATTGCATTGTCCATTGTAATGGTCATGCGCAGGTAGAAATGCGGTGCAGTGAACATGCTCTGCGATAAACGCTGTGCAATGATCTTACGCATTTGTGAAAGCGGAGTATCGGTATAGCCTTCTTGTCCTGCTGGTAAGAATGGTTGTACCTGTGCCGCAGGAGTGGCTGGCATCTGTTGCGCAACCGATGCCTGTGCAGCAGGTGCTGCTGCAGGAGCCTGATAATTGTCTATATCCCTCTTAATAATACGGCCATTATCGCCACTACCTTGCAGGTTATGTACATCAATACCTTTATCGGCGGCCAGCTTTTTAGCTAATGGCGATACCTTAGTGCGTTCATTATTATCCTGCGGAGCAGGAGCTGCGGCTTGTGGTTGTGCGGCTGCCTGTGCTGGTGCAGCTTGCGGCTGTGCACTTGCAGCAGCTTGTGGTGCAGCGGGTGCATCCTGCAAGTAAGGGGTCACATCTGTACCTGCCTTGCCCACTATGGCTATTATATCATTGATCTTAGCAGCTTCGCCTTCTTTAGTGCCTATATATAGCAATACGCCATCAGCATATGGCATCACTTCCATGGTTGCCTTGTCGGTTTCCACATCAGCAATTACATCATCGCTTTTCACAGTATCGCCAATTTTTTTGTGCCAGGCTACTATTTTGCCTTCCTTCATGGTGTCGCTGAGCAGTGGCATACGCACTACAGTAGCATCGCCGGGTTTTGGCTGTGCAGCAGGTGCAGGGGTAGGTGCTGCCGCAGCTGCGTTTGCAGTTGGTTTAGGTGCTTCTTGTTTTTGTTCAGTGGCTGGGGCAGGAGTTGCTGCAGGTGCAGCGCCGCCACCGGGATTGCTTTTTTCAGCATCCAGTATTGCCTGGTAATTTTCACCTTCCTTGCCTACAATGGCTATAATGCCATTTATTTTTGCAGCTTGTCCTTTTTCTACACCTATATATAACAATGTACCATCCACGTAAGGCATCACTTCCATTGTTGCCTTATCTGTTTCTACATCTGCTATAACATCATCACTCTTTATTTTATCTCCAACTTTCTTGTGCCATTCCGCTATCACTCCCTCTTTCATCGTATCACTCAGTAGTGGCATACGTATCGCTTCGGCCATAATTACAGGTTCTTTTTATTTTGTTTCAAAAGTAATCAATTAGTTGATTTGTTGAAAACGTGAAAAAACGAATTCATTATAGCAGTACCGTTTTTTTAACAAGTAACTGCTACCCTATAATATACTACTGCGGGATAAATATAGAGCAAATAGCTTAATAATCTATTTGCAAATTCAAACCATCTTTTAATTGAGACAGGTAGGGATTTTTTTGTGCCATCTCGTCATATATTTCGCTCTTACTCAACACTTTTACCTGCACTGGCGCGTTTTCATTTTTCCGTACTTCGGTGGTTATACGCACCATTACCCCTGTATGTTCTCTGAAATAGCCTATCAGCTCGTCCCTTTTATCTTTTGCATATGCATCCACAAGGTCGTCATTCACAATAAAACGTACCTCCTCAGGTGGTATCATTTCAACCTGCATGCTCGAAAACTGGGCGTGGTAAACACTTTTATTTTCTGCGCGCAGCTTGGTCTTATATTGTTCAAAAACTTCTATTACTTTATCATAGGTCAACTCTATTTTTTCAACCTGGGTTGAAGCTGCATTGTTTATAGCGTCCTCAAGTCCACCCAGTATATTTTTGCTGATGCGTCTATTACTGCCGGGTTGGGATTGTTGCTGAGGTTGAGTTGATGGTTGGACAACAACAGGAGCGGGTTCGGGTGTTTGATATTCAGGTGCTGGCGCCGGCATATTATTTATTGGTGCACTACTTGCAGGCGCAGGGGGGGCAGCCACCTGTGGTTCAGGCTTATTTATATTTTGTGCAGGTACCGGAGCGGGTATGCTACTGCTTAGACTATGGTTTTTTTTTTCGCCTGCAAGTGCAGGTTGTGCAGCAGGTAGTGACGCCGTGCTATGCTGTACCGGTGCACTGCTTGCCGCAGCCATTACATAGCACAGCTTTATAAGGCACATTTCTATATGCAACCGCTTGTTAGTAGCATTTTTGTATTGCAGCTCGCTATCGTTTATAACATTCAGCGACGATAAAATGAAGGAGGGGGGTGCCTGGCCTGCCTTTTCATGATACATCGGTTTATGGTCATTGGGTACATCCAGCAGTTTCGCCATTCTTGCATCCTTGCAAAGTAACAAGTTGCGCATGTGTTCGGCCAAACCTCCAAGTATCACATCACCTTCAAACCCACGTTCCAGTGTTTTATCCAGTTGCAGTAAAGCACCGGCTACATCCTGGCTCAGCAGGTGGTCTGTAAGGGTAAAATAAAAGTCAGCATCCAACAGGTTCAGGTGCTCCATGGTGCTGTTGTATGTAAGCATACCATTGGTGAACCCCGCTATACGATCGAGCATAGAAAGGGCATCGCGCATGCAACCTTCGCTTTTCTGGGCTATAATGTGCAATGCAGCCTCCTGGGCTATCATATGCTCCTTTATAGCTATGCCTTGCAGGTGGCTTACTATATCATTGGTTGTTATCCGCTTGAAATCAAATATCTGGCAGCGACTTAATATAGTAGGTAGTATTTTATGCTTTTCAGTAGTAGCCAGTATAAATATGGCGTAGGGTGGTGGTTCCTCAAGCGTTTTCAGGAAGGCGTTAAAGGCTGCTGCGCTCAGCATGTGTACCTCATCTATTATATAGATCTTGTACTTGCCTTGTTGTGGTGCAAACCTAACCTGATCTATAAGGCTGCGTATATCATCAACAGAGTTGTTGCTGGCAGCATCCAGTTCAAAAACGTTAAAGGATGTATTGTTGTTGAAAGATACACATGTAGGGCATACACCGCATGCCTCTGTATCGGCAGTGGGGTTTTCGCAATTAATGGTTTTGGCCAATATACGTGCGCAAGTAGTTTTACCTACACCCCTTGGTCCACAAAACAGGTAAGCATGTGCCAGGTGCTGGTTACGGATGGCATTCTTTAGTGTGGTAGTAATATGCTCCTGCCCCACAACCGTATCAAAGGTTTGCGGCCGGTATTTCCTTGCCGATACTATGTAATTTTCAGACATTCTTAGGTTCGAGAGATAAAAAGACGAACAGGCAAGTTACTTAAAAATATTCAGAGGCATGAGGTAGAACGTGGCACGGATACTCCTGATTTTTTTCATGTGGGAGTATTCAATATCTATATTTAGTTATTATGTTGTTACTTTAAAGTTATGTTTAATAACTATCTCTGCAAACAAAGTTTTACACAATATTTAAAACTTTATCTTGCAGCAATTTCCGGATACTACATGAAGAATAGAATAGAAACATTAAAACAGGCAATACAACCTTTACGGGAACAATTGGTGGATCACCAAGTATATGCAGGCATCAAAGGTATAGATGGGTTGCGGATATTTATGGAACATCATGTGTATGCGGTATGGGATTTCATGAGTCTCTTAAAAGCTTTACAAATACAACTTACCTGCGTGCAGCTGCCATGGGTGCCTAAAGGTAATGCAGGTACCCGTTACCTTATTAATGAAATAGTGACCGGGGAAGAAAGTGATATAGATCAGCATGGCAAGCGTACCAGTCACTTTGAATTATACCTGCAGGCTATGGAACAAGTAGGTTGCAATATAATACCCGTACAAAATATGATAACGGCTTTGCTGGATGGTGCAAGTGTAGCCCATATACAGCAAAACATTCCTGATGCATCGCGCAGATTTGTTCAAAATACATTTGACGTTATCAATACAGGAGAACCCCATGTACTTGCTGCTGTATTCACATTTGGCCGCGAAGACCTGATACCGGGTATGTTCATAAGTATGGTGAAGGAATTTGCAAGCCTGTTTCCCGGTAAAATAGATGTTTTCTTATATTACCTGGAACGGCATATAGAAGTGGATGGGGGACATCATAGCAACCTGGCATACCAAATGACCGAAGACCTTTGTGGTACTGATGATGCTAAATGGCAGGAAGCCACCATTGCCGTACAGGAAGCGCTATGTGCAAGGATAAAGCTCTGGGACAGCATAGCCACAAAAACAAAATACCTGATACCCCATTTTTTCTAATTTTTTGTCCAATCAGGTTTATCCCGATCGTTATGGTGCATAAAACATAAAAATATGAAAGAATTTGTATTGCTTTTCCAGAACGCACCAGCTGGTGACAACAAACCATCGCCTGAGCAGATGCAGGCTATAATGAAAGAATGGGATAACTACATGGGCAGCATTGCTGCGCAGGGTAAGTATGTAAGTGGCAGCCGCCTGGGCGGCGAAGGTAAAACGCTGAAGCCAGGTAATGTGGTGACAGACGGACCTTATGCAGAAATAAAGGAAATATTAGGTGGGTTTATCATTGTAAAAGCCGATTCTCTCAACGAGGCTTTTGAAATGGCTTATGGATGCCCTATACTAACAGTAGGTGGCTATGTAGAAGTACGCCCGGTAATTGGTACCAACGAATAATATTTATTACTTTAACCAACATGCCTTCTTGTTTTATATCTTTTACAGGTATAAGCAAGAAGGCTTTTTGCAACTAGAATCATGCGACAGGAAAATGAACTGATACCACATTTATTTCGCACAGAATACGCTAAAATAGTTGCTGTACTGTGCAAGTTGCTGGGTATTGAGCATATGCAGCTGGCAGAAGATATGGTAAGTGATACGTTTTTACTTGCGGCAGAAACATGGGGAATGAAAGGATTGCCCCCCAATCCTGTGGCGTGGCTATACACTGTTGCAAAAAATAAGGCCCGGGATGTACTGAAACGCAATGCCATATTCAGCAATAAAATTGCTGCAACGCTCAGGCACAGCAGTTCAGAACAAATAACTGAAGATATAGACATCGACCTTTCTGAACAGAATATTGCAGACAGCCAGTTGCAAATGATGTTTACTGTTTGCCATCCATGCATTCCTGCTGAGTCGCGGATAGGGTTGGCGCTAAACATATTATGTGGTTTTAGTGCCGATGAGATAGCTGATGCATTCCTCACCAACAGGGAGGTTATTTATAAAAGGTTGCGGCGTGCAAAAGAAAAGCTGCATACCGAAAATATAAAGATCGAAATGCCTGGTGTGCAACAGGTGGCGGGGAGGCTTGACGATGTGCTTACCACGCTTTATCTTTTATTTAATGA
>JABDEZ010000082.1 GCA_013286835.1 Bacteroidota bacterium | reverse complement strand
TAAACTAAACAATGAAATGATTAAATGGAAAATATTCTATCAAAGAATATTAGAAATGGCTTATTCGTTTCAGAACAAAAAAATTGAAGGTTTAGTTACGCTTTCAGCTAAACAGCGATATGAACTATTGTTAAAAGAGACCCCTATTTTAGTTCAAAAACTTTCTAATAAAATATTAGCTTCCTATCTTGATATTGCGCAAGAAACATTAAGCCGGTTAAAATCTAAATAGCGTTTTTTGATCTATGTCAATGCACAGCAGATTGGCGCAAAGTATTTTTGCAGCTAATCAAAATTATTGACAATTAAAATCTAAAACGATGAGAAAATTAACTGTATTTAATTTTATGACCTTGGATGGTTATTTTGAAGGCCCTGAAAAAGGAGAATATGCGTGGCATAAACATCAGCAAAGCAGTGAAGAAACAGAATATGCTGAAGATAAGTTGCAATATAACAGCACACTGCTTTTTGGTCGTGTTACTTATGATCAAATGGTAAGTTTCTGGCCAACTGAGAACGCCATTAAAATGTTTCCTGATGTAGCAAAAGGAATGAACAACGCAGAGAAAATTGTGTTTTCGAATTCAATTAAGAACCCTGCGTGGAACAATACAAGCGTAATGAAAGGAAACATTGTGGAAGAAATAAAAAAACTAAAAAATACGCCAGGTAAAGACATGACTATACTCGGCAGCGGAAGTATAGTAACGCTGTTTGCCGAAAATGGTTTAATTGATGAATTTCAATTCATGCTCGATCCCGTTGCTATAGGCAAAGGAACATCTATATTCAAGGGTATAAAGCACCAATCGAATCTTAAACTAATTTCAACCAAAGCATTTAAAGACGGGGTTGTTGTACTTACTTACCAACCCATTTAAATTATAAACTCAGGCAACAACAAAATGAATAACTATTAAGGGCACAAAGATGGCGGCGATATTTATCGCCGCCATCGCTATACTACAATGTGTTGAGCCTTTAACGCTATAGACGTAATTCCTGCAAAAGAAACGAGGTCAATTTGCTATGACAAGAATGGATTGATGTCTTGAAGCAACTACACCGTACTTATTCCTTAGTTGTTTTTACAGTATTCATCGTTGCTGGTTTGCCGGTTTCCATTATCAGTATGGTATATGTGCCGGGTGGCAAGTTGCTGCTTAACGATAGGTTTACTTGTTGCAGTCCTCCTGCAAAAGTGTTGTCATACACTTTTTGCCCCAACATATTGAAAATGCAAGCCGTGTACTTGCTGCCAACTAAGAAACTGCCAGCCAGCGCAACCACGGTATTACCAATATGCCCGCTAAACGAAACATGGTTCAATGGAATAGTACCAACACCTGTGCTTATATGCTCAGCCAGCAGGTACCGGGTATATGTAATGTACTCCGCGGTGTCGGCAGCAGGATTACTTGCAACACTGATTTTATAATACGCAGTATCACTAGTGAGCAAAGGCGATACGTAAGAAGCATTATACCATCTATAACTCACTTCTTGTTCAATGATTTTGACTCCCTGGATCGGGATTACTTCCGAGTCGTTTTTAACCTCTTTTAATCGCACCACATCATTGTATGTGCCATTAGGCAATGTCAGTGTTCCATATGCATCTACCACAAGAGTAACTGAAGCATGGCCGGTACCAAGATCGTTATTGTTTCTAAATGTATATGTGTCAGTATCGCTTGCTGTGGCACCTAATGACATACTATTTATTTGATCTACCACCGGATGGGCATAGATTGTAAAATACCCCGCAACGGCAGAGTCAGCCCAAAAAGAAATTCCAAGATTACTGCCATTCATTTTTATGTATTGTTCTGTACTGTCAGAGAATTTTTCGGCCTGCATCAGGCCTGCATATGGGCCGCCGGCACTGCCCGGTACAGTTACGTATTCTGTTAGCGTGTCATGGAGTCTGCTGATGTCAGCTGTAAGGGTTGAGAAATTCCACGTCTGGTTGGTGCCTGCGCTGCCGGCAGGCAAAGTGTTAGTGTACAGGTAGTGTACGATTGCATTGTCTGGGTACTGTTCGCGGTTTACAACAGTGGGTTGCGCAATGGCGGCAAGGGGTAGTAACGCAAGCAGTGCTGCGTAGAGTTTTAGAGACATAAGTTTGTAGTTTTTTAATAAGAGTATTAATATCTATAAAAACATCAACAATACCAAATAAAAGCCGCCAGAAATTATTTTGTGGAAACTGTAATTGTTGCCAAAGCAAGTGATACTTATACCAGTTAGACATCTAAATTAATCAGATTATGCAGGTATGCCCTGTAGGGGCTACAACTTTGTAGAAAATAACAAGCGAAGTGATTATGCGCTTCGTAGATGCGCCCCGTACCCAAGAAGGAATTGTGCAATGCACATACAATACCACAGTTAGATGTCTAAATGATCCTAGGTGCGTGGTCCGCTTAAAAAACTAAAAAGGTGAGCCACAGCCCACCTTTTTAGTGTCAATATAATTGCAATTAAATGTGTTGCTTAAAGTATTCTAAAATCTCCAGGCCTCCATTGTCGATCTTACATCTCAGGCCCCAATATTTAATCGCTCACCTCTTGCTCCACTGCCTTCATCCATGCGGTAAACAATGCTGATTCTATCTGTACGGCATCGTTGGCTAAAGACTCCCATTGCGGGTGGAATGCCTGCAACATGCGGGTCATTTCGGCAAGATGGCCTTCCTCTTCTTTAATGATGGATTTTACGTTCACCCGCGATTTGATGGCAGTAAGTACCTCCTGGTAAGTTTCATACAGCATATCGGCCCTTACCTCTATGGCATAGGTAACCAGGAGATATGCTCCGTGCTTCATTTCGCGTCCGGTGAGGCCCATGGTTGTCTTCAGGTAGCGGCAGGCCTGTGTGTCTAGTCTATGCAGATAGTGGTGGCTTTCTACTGGTGCCAACAAGTACTGAAATGAATAATCAGGACATGCATTGGGTGTCACCCTCGCTATAAGTTTTTTAAGGTAGTAGGCATGGCGTGCCTCTTCGGCTGCGTGCTTCAGCACTATTATATCGGTATGCACAGGGTGCTCGTAGCGGGATATTTTGCGTGCACCCGTATTCTCCATCATAGACAAGCTGTTGAGCCACTTGGCATGTGTAACGGGCGATGCAGTGATCTTATCTATAACTGTTTTTAATTGTTGCTGTTCCATAAGTTATTGTGTACTTAAAATTCCCAATAATTCTTCTATGCAGGCATACACATAAGTAAGTGAAGCGTCTGATATGCAATAGGGCGGCATAAGGTATATGATGTTGCCCAGCGGGCGCATCAGTACTCCTTTATCTATAAAGAACCTATAAATAAGGTCCCTGTACTTGTTCGTGTACGATGTAGGTTCATGTGTGTCAAGCTCTATGGCTAAAATGGTGCCTGCCTGCCGGGTTACTTTTACATTTTCGGCCATTGCTATTTTGCTTGCAAATGCAGTATGCCGTTCAGCTATCCTTTTGCGGTTGGCCACGGAGTCGTCAGCTAAAAGCAGATTAAGGCTGGCAAGGGATGCCGTGCAGGCTATGGGATTAGCCGTATAAGAATGACCATGATACAGGGCCTTGGTGCGGTCATCGTCGTAAAACGCATCAAACACATCCATAGTGCAGGCGGTCACGCCCAGTGGCATAGTACCGCCGGTAATACCTTTCGACACACAAATGATATCGGGTGGAGTAGTGATGGTGTCGCAGGCAAACAAAGTACCTGTTCTGCCAAAGCCGGTCATCACCTCATCGGCTATGATCAGTGTGTTGTGCTTCTTGCACAGTGCAAAAAAGGCCTCTAATACTGCTGGTGGGTACATTTGCATCCCGGCAGTGCCCTGCACCAGTGGTTCTACAATAAAAGCAGCTACATCGCCCTTTATGAGTAACTCTTC
This sequence comes from Bacteroidota bacterium, assembly GCA_013286835.1. Lineage (GTDB taxonomy): Bacteria > Bacteroidota > Bacteroidia > Chitinophagales > Chitinophagaceae > JABDEZ01. The sequence continues at coordinate 9,125 of JABDEZ010000082.1, read as the reverse complement.
CAGTATGGCTATGCTCACGTGCTGGTTTTCATCAGTAGGAAATGGAATGATATCCACATCAAACAAAAAATGATCGAACGCCTTGGTAAACATACTGCGTCCACTTACCGACATAGCCCCAAATGTATCACCATGATAAGCATTTTCAAGTGCTACAATGCGCTTGCGCGTTTGCCCCTTATTGTTATAGTACTGCAGCGCCATTTTAATGGCTACCTCTACAGCGGTCGATCCATTGTCTGTATAGAATATCTTTTCCTGGTTGCCAGGTAGTATTTCCAAAAGCCTTTCGGCCAGGCGCACAGCAGGCTCGTGTGTGAAACCCGCAAATATGCAGTGTTCCAGTACCGTTAGCTGTTCGCTTATCTTTTGTGCTATGTAGGGGTTGGAGTGCCCATGCAGGGTCACCCACCAGCTCGATATAGCGTCAACATAGCGTTTGCCTTGTTCGTCATACAAGTACTCATCTTTACCACTTACTATGCCTATAGCTTCGGGCCATATTTTCATAGGTGTGTACGGATGCCATATTACCTTCCTGTCTCTTTCTGTAATGCTTGCCATATTATAGATATTGGAGCAATGCTTGTTTTATAGATGCTGCACATATACTTATTGCCTCTTGCGAAAGCTGTGGCACGTGCGGTATCCGGGCTATGATAGGTAATTGTGTGTAGGTTTCTATAAACTGTTCCGATTGCACATTGCTGTCACCATTAATGATCAATCCGAGAATAGGTATGTGCCGTGCCTTCATCACTTCTATACTCAGCAAAGTATGATTGATACTGCCTAAGTAATTTTTAGAAATAAGCAGCGTAGGTAATTTGTAATACTGTAAAAGATCTGCTACCGTACTACTGGCCGATATGGGCGATAACAATCCCCCGGCAGTCTCTACCAACAATGGTTTGTTGGTCACGGGCCATTTGAAAAGGGTATGATCTATGTTTACACCATCTATAGCAGCGGCTGCATGTGGCGATAGTGGCTGCGTGAGCCGCACTGCCTCTTTGTGTACCCGTTGGCTGCCGTTGCTGATGAGTGAACTTACGTTTATGGTATCGCTTTGGTCCAGGTTGCCAGCCTGTATGGGCTTCCAGTAGTCGGCGCCAATGGCCTCAGCTATTACTGCCGATGCTATTGTTTTACCAATATCTGTATGAATGCCTGCTATGGCTATATTCTTATTCATATGCGGCCTAATATTGCTACCAGGTCATTTATCTGCCCGGTGGTATTAAAACTATGTAAGCAAATGCGCAGACGTTCGCTGCCCAACGGTACGGTAGGGGATAGTATGGGGTTTATCTGCAGCCCTTCCTGTTGCAACGTGGATGCAATGTGTTTGGTGCGTTCATTATCGCCCACTACCAATGCCTGTATCGGGCTATGGCTATCTATGCATCCCTTAATACCGGAGGCTGCTACTTGCTTGCGGAAATAGGTAATGAGATGATGTAACGGTTCATTTGAAAATGCGGGATCAGAAAGGAGTTCATAAGCGCAACTAATGGCCTTAACCGCATGTGCTGGCAATGCTGTTGTATAGATAAATGGCCGTGCAAAATTGACTAGGTATTGCTTTAATAAACTGCTCCCCACTACTGCTGCGCCATGGCAGCCCAGCGCCTTGCCGTAAGTGTGTATGCGGGCAAAAATTTGCATTGATAATCCTTGCTCACAGACTAGCCCGGCGCCACGTTTGCCAAATACGCCTGTAGCATGGGCTTCATCAACTACAACAGCTGCATTGTACTCTGCTGCTATAGCTGTTATATGCCTTAGCGGTGCCATATCCCCATCCATCGAGAAGACAGATTCTGTGACGATAATTACATTGCCCTTATCCGTCAAGCGTTCTAGTTTCTCGCGGAGGCTATGCAGGTCGTTATGCCGATATTTGTATTTTGCTTGCGCCTGGCTCAGGCGTATGCCATCTATTATGCTGGCATGGCAAAGCTCATCGTAAATGTAAGTGGTATGCCTGTCTGCAATGGCGCCAAGCAGCCCTACATTGGCATCGTATCCACTATTAAACAGAAGTGCCGTTTCAGCATCGTGAAAGCCTGCTATGGTTTGCTCCAGTTCTTCTACCTCTGCACTGTTGCCCGATAAGAGCCGGGAACCGGTGGACCCCGCGCCTAACGGGCCATATTTATGTACCATTTCAGAAATGATACCACTTGCTGCCCATCCCAGGTAATCGTTTGAATAAAAGTCGGCCCCTGCGCCGGGTATTTTTAACCGGCGCAGGTTGCCGGCTTCTTTGCGTTCTTCCAGTTTTTTATGCAGGTGCAATTCAAGCGGGCTCATGTTGCATTGCATTCTTTTTGTGCGGGGCATCTACAAATGCAGCCTTTGGTGTCAGGCCCAGTATGTTGAACATCTCTTTGTCGCTATTGAACTCAGGGTTAGGAGTGGTTAGCAACTTGTCCCCTGCGAAAATAGAGTTGGCGCCCGCCATAAAGCACATAGCCTGTTCGCTTATAGAAAGCTCCAACCTGCCTGCCGAAAGGCGTACAGCAGAGTGGGGCATCATTATGCGTGCTGTAGCTATCATGCGCACCAGTTCATCAAACGGAACACGTTTGCTATCGGCTAGCGGAGTACCCTCAACCGGTACCAGTACATTTATAGGTACAGATTCTGGATGTTCAGGCAAGTTAGCCAGTGTCATCAGCATGCCTATGCGGTCATCATCTTTTTCACCCATGCCTATAATGCCACCACTACAAACCGAAATGCCTGCCTTGCGTACATTCGATAATGTTTGCAAACGGTCATCGTATGTGCGGGTAGTAATTATTTGTTCGTAATGCTCGGCCGATGTATCTACGTTGTGGTTATACGCATACAAACCTGCATCAGCCAGTTTTTGCGCCTGGTCGCCGGTAAGCATGCCCAGTGTGCAGCATACTTCCATATCCAGTTTGTTTACTTCTTTCACCATGTCCAGTACGCGGTCAAAATCCCTGTTGTCCCTCACCTCGCGCCATGCTGCGCCCATACAGAAACGCGATGCACCGCCATCCTTTGCATTTTGTGCAGCTGTCACTACGTCCTCGGTCTTCATAAGGGCATGTACTTGTACCCCTGTGTGGTAGCGTGCCGCTTGCGGACAATACGCACAATCTTCGCTGCAACCTCCTGTTTTTATAGAGAGCAGGCTGCTGATCTGCACCTCGCCAAACTTATGATTTTTGTTATGTACACTAGAAGCCTCTAGTACTAAAGAAAGTAGGGGGGTATGGTAAATGGTACGTATCTCTTCGATCGTCCAGTTGTGGCGTACATCAGACATTGTATTACCGTGTTATTTTTAAAAATATTTTTACAGTGCGAAACTATTGCATTTTTTATAAAATCCGGACGCAGGCCTACCATCAAGGGGAGATTTGTCACATAAAAGAATGTCGCTTATAAAGAATTGTTGTGTGTTGGAAAATGTTCGTCTGAGTTTATATCCCATCCTGAAATTGCGATACACAAAAAAAATCGTTATAAAAGAAGAAGCGAATTATGTGAGGCGTAAACAGAGCGTGATTTTATTATATTTACCTAATTAGTGTAATGTCACCTTTGAGCAGGTGTTTGCCATTACCCACAGGATTAGTATATGTCAGAAGGTATTCATATGTTCCTATATTTTGCAATATTCCATTATACCGCCCATCCCAGCCAGCGGAAACGTCATTTGAGTGAAATACTTCCTCACCCCATCTATTAAATATACGGAATGAATACACTGAAATATTACACCAGGGCCTCACAACAGCTAGGATCACGTCATTGAGCCCGTCATTATTTGGCGTAAAGGCATTAGGCATATATATACATGTATCGCAAGGAGCATCTACTACAGTAAAAATATCTGTGATTTGCTTACCCATACAGATATTGTCACACTGCACGGTGTAAATACCAGGCTGGGTTACTGTTTCATAGGGACGATTAGAGTTGTTGTTCCACATATAATTAATGTACCCGCCAGGAGCATAAAGTGATGTATAGTTACCGGCACATAAATCACCTTGGGCCGCAGTATCTACAAAATCAGAAAAAGTCATGTAAGTATATTTCGCTTCGAAAAATTTATTCGCGCTATAATTATTATAAAGCGTTAAGTTGCCCAGTGAGAGCGCAGGCCTAGGGATTGCGCTTGCGATATATAAGCTGCCCCGGCTATCACAGGCAACCAGAGGGACATCTCCCGACCCATTTGAAAGGAAGGCAAATCCATCTTCACAGTTTCCATCTGCAGTATATTTTAAGAAAAATGGTATATTCTCAGTATTTGGATTAACCGGCAATACATATCCTCCAAATTCAATGCTATCCGAAGGGACATCTCCATCCATCCCAGATACCCATATATTGTGGCAATCATCAACAGCAAGCCTGCCGCCAAAGAATTCGCCATATGCATTAGTAACATTAGCACTATGTGCCCATAATACATTTCCAAGCGCATTATATTTAGCTATAAAAAAATTGCCGTAATGTGTACCTACAATGATATCTTTTCCTACAATTAATGTATCGCCACTATAAGTACCCGTAATATAAAAATTGCCATCGTTATCAACTGCAACAGAAGTTATTTCGCTTTCGGGGATAAGATTTTTAGCCCACAATATGGTGCCATTAGCGGCAAGCCTGGCAACGTAGAACGTCCCATAAGTTAAGCTGGTACTCGTTAACTTTGTCGCCCCTATATTTATAAACGAATCCAGATAAAAACCACACAAAAACGCCGTCCCATCTTTTGTTACTGTAATCCCTGCTTGCCCACCGCCTCCCGGATCATCACCACTGAGGTCTTTAGCCCACAGCACGTTACCACTAGTATCATATTTTGCTACAAAAATATTAGACCTGTATACCACGCCATAAGGAGAAATATTTGTTGAATCACTGCTGTTTATAAGCGTAGTACTTCCTATTGTTACTGAATGCAGATAATAAAAACCTGTTACCCAGAGATGGCCTGATGTATCTATTCCCATATCGCCCGAATGAAAATAGAGCGGGGTATATTCTGTAATAGGTGCTACATTCTGAAGCCATATTATATTGCCCGAGTTATCCGATTTCAGCAAAAAATATATTCCTTTTTTTGTTGTGTCATAGTTATCTGCCAGTGTAGCAACCTCCCCATTAGAATTATAAAACGACAGTCCTGCTCCTGAGTTATATACCCCAAATAAATAGCTGCTTCCATTTGCATCACACACTACTTTTAAAGGAATAAAATCTTGCTTAGTATATACTGCCCACAAATATCTGCCGGCTGTATCTACTTTCGCAATGAAGCCCTGCGAAGAATTCGCCGAATCCGATATCACAAAATTACCCAGAACCTGTGTTTCGTAATTAATACCGGCAATAACAGTGTTTCCTATATTGTCGCTGGCTAATGTAGTTATACCATTTTTGCCCGTATCTCCACTATTGCTTATCGCCCACTGCCATCCTTGCCCTAATGCAGTAAAGCATGTAGTACTCATTAATAATAGTATGAAAAGAGATCGTCTCACGTAAAATAAATTTGATTTATGTGAATTTTTAAGAGCTTGATTATATCGCCACGGCTTCAGGGGAAATGGAAATATTAACGATAACAACGGGATTTTATTTTGTATTACCAGATATTTCCCCTCTCTCGTCCTCGTTTGTAACGAGGATGCCACGGTAGGGCGTTTGTAACGCCCGTTGTTCCAGATGTTCTGCATGGCATCCGGAACTGCAAATAAAATCCGTTCTATGAACGGCATTCAAGACGCTCAGCACAACTTGGCACTTCCGCTCAATAGAAACATAAGCAATTATCTCACGGTTACCTCTATGTTTAGAATTTATTGACATCACGGATCTTATTTGCAATAAGCCAGTTGTGGAAGGCAAGTGAATCTTCAGGGTAATAATGGATAACTCGGCCATCTTTAAGGGCAATGATAAAGTAGTGCATATCGGCCAGGTAAGCCGATAGCTCGCCTGCATGATATGGGAAGTTAGGGTACGTGATAGTCTCCTTCTTTTTTCTTTTTCTGAACCACATTGGTTTTGGTTTAGGTGCATGAGTTGGTTTAACCTACTGGAACTTATTAGGTCTTATGTCCTCGTTGGATAACAGTGTTATGTTATACATCCAACGAAATTAATAAAAAAAATTAAAGTGGGGTTGTTAACCCACACTATTTTTTGCAAATCCTTAGACCTTACTTTCAATTGTTTAATAATGGTTAAGGAGATAGATAAAACCCAGTTGATACTGTTTGGGCAACATTTTAAAGTGATTAGAACACGAAAAAAACTAAGCTTTAGGAAGCTCTCTCAATTGTGTGATGTTGATTACAGTGATATCAGTAAAATAGAAAAAGGCCAGATCAATATCACGCTGCTTACGTTGATTGAACTGGCGAAAGGATTAGATATTATGCCTAGGGAACTATTAGATTTTTAGGCGCAGTTATAGTTGATATTTTGCTCGGCGTAGTCTTCAGACTACGCCGAAAGTGGTAAGCAAATCTTCAGATTTGTGTTTTTACATAGTGTCTTCCATCAAACAATTTTAATGAGTACAGGGTACCATTATTTACGAATTGGGAGTAGCACTTATTGTCGCGAATCTGAAGATCCACTTGCTAGGTTCGACGTAGTCAGGAAAATCTATGCCGAGCTTGGAGGAAAATTAATAATACCAGCACTTTGTTTTGAATATCCTATTTAGTAATAGCATTCTTTTTGCCCCATTCTGCCAATTGCTGCATCACATCATTAAGTGACATCCCTTTTTCAGTAAGTGTATACTCCACTTTTGGCGGGACTTCAGCATATACCTTCCGGTTGATAATACCGTCAGCCTCCAGTTCTTTTAAATGCCTGGATAATACCTTTAGTGCTATACCATCAATTGCTTTATGAAGTTCGCCAAACCGCTTTGCCCCTGATAATAACATCCAGATAATAACTGGTTTCCACTTGCCGCTTATGATACTAATTGATCCTATTATAGAGCAATCACAATCCGGTTCTACTTTTTTTTCAATTATTTTCTCTGCTAACATGCTGATGGTGCGTATTACTGTCTTTTATGTCAATACTTGACAAATGTGCCACTACTTGCCGAAAGTAAAGTTATGGACTAATATTGCCAAAAACAAAGGCTATGAAGGTATTAATTATCGGTGCCACAGGCACAATTGGAAAACATGTAGCGGCTTTATTACAAAAAGATCATAAGGTAATTAAAGTGGGCTCAAAAAGTGGAGATATACAAGTAGATATATCGTCAATCGACTCGATTGAAAGCTTTTACAAAGCCGCCGGGAAATTTGATGCCCTGATTTGCACTGCTGGGGATGCCAGATTTGGACCTCTGGTTACCATGAAAGATGCCGATTTCAGAGTTGGTGTTAACAGCAAATTGATGGGCCAGGTCAATTTGGTATTGATTGGTCAGCATTATATCAGTCCGAAGGGGTCGTTTACTTTAACATCAGGCGCATTAGCTGATGATCCGATTGTAATGGGAGCGAACATCAGTACGATGAACGGAGCGATCAATGGATTTGTAAAGGGAGCAGCAATAGAGCTGGAGAATGGCGTGCGTATCAATGCGGTGGGGCCTGATATAGTTGAAGAATCAATGACCTATTTTTCATATTTCCCTGGACATGTTCCTGTTACCATGAGCCGGGTTACCCAGGCTTATATCAAAAGCGTTTTGGGCGGACAAACCGGTCAGATCTATAAAGTGTTGTAAGAGGCACTCGAAAATTAAAGAGTTAAAAAAATGATTTGTATTCAATAATTGAATTACAAACAAGTAAAATAAAACTTATGAAAATACTCATTTTAGGAGCCACTGGTAGAACCGGTCGCCTTATCGTTGAAGAGGCACTAAAGCAAGGCTATGATTTAAATATTTTGGTGCGGGATAAAAACAAAATGTCCTTTAATTCAAAATCAATTAAAGTATACCAGGGGACGCCTGCCCGCCGGACAGATTTAGTGGCTGCAATGCAAGGGTGTGAGGCAATAATAAGTGCCTTGAGTGTCGCAAAAGCTTCAGATGCTCCCTGGTCTAAATTAATATCACCGGAAAATTTCGTATCTGAAAGCATGAAAAATGTGATCGCCGAAGCGAATCAACAAAACCTTAAACGGTTGATTACAATTTCTGCATGGGGTGTTCTGGAAACTAAAAAGGACGTGCCTTTTTGGTTCAAATGGATGATTGATTATACCAACCTTCGCCTTGTCTACGCGGACCATGAATCACAGGAAAAATTATTAGCAGCTTCGAATTTAACCTGGACAGCAATAAGACCGGCTGCCTTAAATGACTCCCCAAAGATAAAAACTTTAAAGGTGAGTTTTAATAACTTCCCTAAACCAAGTTTGCAAATCAGCAGGCAAAGCGTAGCTAAATTCATAGTTGATATAGTAAAGTCCGATAAGTACGATAGGAAAAGCCCAACTATTTCTGAAAATTGATAAGGCTAGGAGGCACAAATCCTGTATGGCCTCCCGTGAGAGAAGCCATTGCTGAGCATCAGGGGTATACACTACGAGGTGGAATCTGAAGAGAGGTGAAGGCAAAATTATTAACCATCAAATTTTTAGTCATGCAAACATTGTATCAAATTGCATTAATCACCCACATTGTGGGGATAACTCTTATGGCAGGCACTACCCTGGTGGAATATTTACTTATGAAACATTTCTGGAAACTATACACGAGGGACAAGTCAAGAGCAATTACATCCAATGAAGATGGATTTAATTTCCATATGCTGGTTAACATTGGAATTATTTTCTTGATTCTGTCAGGGGTGACAATGTTGGTAATTTTCCAAGGTGTCTTTATCAAACAAATCTGGTTTCAAATAAAAATTGGTTTAATCATCATTATAGCCATCAATGGGGTTGTAGTCGGAAGAAGACAAGATATGAAACTCAAACGTTTAATATCGCTGGAAAAAATAAACTTTCCCCAGGATGGCTCGCTCGGAGAAGAAAATCGTAAAAAGGATCTGATGGAGGTAAAACATCGTCTCGATCTTTTTTATATTTCTCAGCTATTAATGTTCCTTACTATTTTTATGCTTAGCGTTTTC
>JABDEZ010000081.1 GCA_013286835.1 Bacteroidota bacterium | reverse complement strand
TGTAGGTATTATACCATCTTTAATTGACAACAACGGCACATTAGGACTTCTTGTTGGTAAGCCAACCCACTGTATGGTCTGGTAAGTACTCTGACGTGGCAAAGGAGCAGGATTGTTTATACCCTTATTAAAGGCATTGCTACTATCATACCTCGTACCTAAAACATAAACAAAATGTTTGCCGCCAAATACCGGTGATTGGTCAAATGGATTCAACATTGTAGCACTAGGATTCCAGATCATATCACTACCATTGTCACTAGCAAGCCAGGAATCTTCACCGAATACTATATTTAAACGTTCTCCGGTTTCTTGATTGATTGCGTATCCAGGGAACATAGACATTCCGGAATCAAGCAGTGTTCCTGTTGGGTTCTGTGCGTGTATCCCCGGTGTTTGGTAAATAGGATTACCGTTCTTATCATAATCACCCGTCCAGCTTGGGTGTCTCCTTGGGCTAAAACGTGGAGCACCTCCCTGAGCTAGGGCTGTCACCTCTTCCATTTCCATCACAGTACATACAGTCCATTTATTCCTATCAGAAGTAAAGATGATATCTACACTTGCTATACTATTTAAACCGGCCACGCTTACTGTATTCACAAGGGCGGGTGCAAAACCACAAACACCGAATTTTGCTACAGAGTCTGGTGTTTGCCATTCAGCAGCAAGTGCATAAGGAGCCCAGGTACTCTTGGTCAATGTATAATTATTGAGCATATTCCCGTAAGCATTTACTAGATCATAAGTATAATCTTGATATTTACATAAAATCTTACCATTAGCAACAGCATTTTTGGGTGCTGTATCAGAACCACTGCGCTCCCAGTTAAAGACGTTACCACTGTCTGAACCATCTTGCACACCTGCAAGCCAAGGTTTAGATTGATCATCGAAAACAACATTAGAACCTATATAGCCATTGCCACTAGATGGATTATCACCGGGACGCTGAACCTGATTTATAGTTAAAGAAATACCATAATCACTTAATATCTGTTCATTGATCTGATTCAGGCTGTCTTCACTATATATGGTAACAGATGTACCATTTCCAGTACCAGTAAGCTGCCAATAACTTGAAGCTCCTATGACACCTTTATCATATCCGTTTGTTGCACTCACTGGCCCTTTAATAGCCAGCTGCCAATCCATAGGTTTTACCAATACCGGATCTATAACTTTTACGTTAATAGGCCCCGCACCCTGCAGATAAGTAGGTTGCTGAACAATATTACCTGTCATTGCAGAATCTTCTGATACTGGATCCATTTGCAAATTATTACCTCCATTACCTGTACCCATCAATCTTTTTATAATAACGCCACTTCCATAGTCTGCATTAATAACAGTACCCATATCACCATTAGAAGGATTTGGTATTGCTGCAATCACCTGTATTGGAGTGCTACCCTCACCATGAGAGCTTTCCAGGTAAGGAACATCCTGTGTACCATCTATGTTATCTGGATCAAAACCACCGGTACCTGTAAATTCAGTTTTCTTTACGTAAGAGAAATCATTATAAGCATAAGCGATAGCCACAAAATAATAGGTCTTATAGTTTACTAACGATTTGTTGTTGGTAGTAGCAAACGCATCCTGTGTGATCTCAAAACTATGTACGATACCGCTATCCCTACCGTTAACCTTGAGTTGAGACTGGTACTGCGCCCCGGAAGATGTTGATGTAGAACCAGCAAGGTCTGTACGTTTCACCCAATTTACAAGCTTAGTAATACTATCATGAATATCGCACTCAAATACTTCTGCAGCCTTAGTAGGATCTACTTCTCCATTTGAACCATAGATAGAAGCAGGAGTTACTGAACCATCCGCCAATTGGAATACACGGTACCCTTCAAACTGGTAAAGTGAATCTGGATTATGAAGTATCTTGGATGCCTTCACTACAGGCTGATGGTATTTAAGACTATCTGAATAGCCATATTGTTCTTTGTAGTTATTACTACCATAATCATTAACAAGGTAGAAAGCAATATGCTTATCTAGTTCTCTCACAACCATCCGCGGGGCTTCAGGTCCTTCTATCTGTTTAAAATTATTATCAAACAATGCCTGTGCCCGATCATCTATTGCATCTATAGTTTTGAAACTGGTTTGTGGGCAACCACCTACATTTGGCGCCCATACGCAACCAAATGTGATATCATTCGATGCCCCGGGATACAATGTAAACGGTCCTGCAGATTCGATAAAGCGACGGTCACCAGGTAGGTTACCGCACGCACACTCAGACCATTGTGTATTATCAGAGGGATCGCCAGTAAACACAAAGTGCGATGCAGGGCCTGTTCCATAAGCTGTTGTAGGTATACCTGCTCCCTTAAAATCATCAGAAAAACGTGAACCCGTGAGTGTAGAACCCGTCATGTAATAATAAATACCTACACCATTTGTAGGATTACCTATTGTTGGGCTTGCTGTGTTAATATAATAAGTAAAGTTGGTCATAGACAATAGTTTGTTCTTCTGGATACCTGCAGAATCTATCTGCCTAATAGGTCCTTGAAAGAAGTCAACACCAACCTGTGGAACAACAGAACCATAAGAATTGGTTTGTCCTGTACCATCTACTGATGTACCATTATAACCAATACCCAAACCGCGTACAGTATCACATCCTATAAAATCATCCAGGTAATAACCAAGGTCCATATCATCCCACACAGCTATATAAGCACTATCTATTGTAAGAGACCCTCTATTGATAACCCTATAGTTACAAAATGTAGCATTGTTCAGGAAGTCCTGGCTGCTGTATGCAAAGGCAGAAGTCTGTACTTCAACACCAATTGCAGAAGTTTGTGACTGTAGTTTCACATTACCCTTATCATTAAAGACCCACCACATAAACTGGTCACCTTTAATATCCGGATAGTCACCATCGAGAGGATTATAATAGCCATCATTATTAACATCTACAAAGGGTGCATAAGTATGTCCTTTAACAAGATTCAGCTTACCGCCACTTGTTCCCGTAGGAGGGTATATATTACCTGCAGAAGGTGGTGCAGGCCAGTTAAAGATAGTAGGAAATGCTGCCTGCGTTGCACTACCAGGAGCTAAAGCCTGAAATGCAAGGATATCAGACTTATTTATCTTCCAGATATAATCCCAGTCAGAACATTCTGATGTAGATATTGAACCATCAGCGTCAAGCGCACCGGGCCAATAGTCATTACCATCCTGGCGGTATGTTTGTGCAGCAACTTTAAGTTGTCCCTGCGGGTCAAAACCACCTATCCAGCACGAGGCTGCAAATTGGCTGCTTGCAGGACCACTCTTAGGTACTACATATTCTGCAATTCCCTGGCCTATGTTCCACCACATATCACCTCCCGTCATGTAGCGGGCACGTACGTTATTGATGTCCATATCAATTGCCGCAGTCGCTGGAAAACAACCTGCAGTTGTTTTTAACAAACCTTGCTTATTACCCAAACCTGTACCTACTTGTATATTAGGGCGGGCCATGGCAGTAGATGCCATTCCCCAAAGGGTAATAAATATAATGAAAGCGTGAAATTTAAATCTATTGTCTAACATAACACTGGTTCTTGAATACTATAAATATTATTTAGAAATTAAACTGGAGACCAAGGGTGACGGTACGGGGCAGGTTATAGTGATTAGGATCATTATAATATATAGAATACAGATCCTGGTAGCTGGCAGCAGAAGTAACTGAAGGCAATTTGGCTATACCGTAAGAAGATGAAAGATATCCATTATCATCAGGACGACCAGTGTAACCATATACAGAAAGTATATCCTGTATATTAAACACATTCTGTGCATATAAATATACATTCAATGCCACAGTTTTCTTTGGCTTGATGCTAGCTTCGCCATCAGCATGCTTCTTTGCAATATTAAAGACGAAATCCTTATCTATCTTAAGGTCAACATTGTAATGCCAAGGCAAACGTGATCCATTAACACCGCCAATAACAGTATGTGTTACGGCATCCGGCACAGAGTATCTGGTATATGGTTCACCGCTTCTTGCACTGGCGATCAGGTTAATACCGGCATTTTGAAGGAAATGATTACCACCTATAGTAGGTCCGTCATTATTTGCAAAACGATAATCTGCATTAGCAGTAATGTTATGACGCGAATCGAAGTTAAGTGGTTGAACATAACGCAAATTTGGTACACCGGCCTCGATAAAGTTCTGCAACAAGCCATTAGGTGAAATTTGCGTTGTTTGACCACCATTACCAGAGGTTGTAGAAGATCCTGTGCCTTCTACAAACTGCAGGGTATAAGCAATAGTCATACGCAGACGGTTCGTACGACGAAAATCATACTTCATGCTTAAACCCTTGGTTGTGGAAAAGTCGGTATTATCATAAGTATAGTATGTAGTAGGATAAGCGTCTATGAAAGGACGTATTGCGATTTGATTTTTGCGCTCTTTATAAAAGGCAGAAAGTGTAAGGGCAGAATGGTCTGAAATTTTCTGCTGGAAACCCATTTCATAATCATAAGTCTCCTCCGGCTTCAGATTAGGATTAGATATGATCTGGTTAGCTGTTTGCTGTAAGTAGTAATAAGTAATTGGTGATGCATAAGCTATATTGCTAAAACCAGCTGTATTTGGACGTTGTGTATATATATCATAATGCGCATAGAACAAAGCTACTTCTGAAATTGGGAATGAGAATGATATACGCGGCATAATATTTACCTGGGGTACATAGCTGGTAAAAGAACTGCTCGGGTTAAATTTAGGATCGGTGATCTGAGCAATGGCACCGGTAGCAGGATCTTTTACAAGATAAGGTTGTATAGGGCGACCATTAGTATAATTAGTTAAAATACTAGGATCTTCAATCGCCTTACCGGTTGGATCATACCAGTTATTGCCATTACGATAACCAATGATATTAGGAGTTGCTCCACTAGTACCAGATGGGTTTTGGTCTACATATACTACATAGTTCCCACCAATATTAGAAGGTGTTTTTCCCCCATTAATAGTATTCACAGCAACATTTTTAGGATCTATACTTGATAATTGTCCTACTGTATATTCTGGCAAAAGAGAATATGGATCTTTCAATACTGTAGTATTATTATCATATCGGTCAATACGCACACCTATATTAAAGAGGAAGTCTTTCTTCAATTCAAATTTATCCTGTATATATCCTGCAATATAGTTAGGCTGATATGGCGCTACAGGGCGTGTATAATTGCCATTAGCATCTTTTTGAGTAAAATAATCGTTAAAGGTTACGTTTCCTGATTGTGCGCCACCAGTATATGTATAGCCGTAGTAGTTCACATATTTGTTACCACTATTCAGCAATTCATCCGCAGAGAACATATTCAACGAGAAAAAGCTCGGATCGTATGCATCTACATTCAAATAATTAGTACTGTTAGCAGCTAAACCAAGCTTCTTTCTAAAATTTTTGTCGAAAGTTGACTGTGCACTATCATTTGATACGGTGTTATAAACTATAGTATCATATGGGGTTGGCTTGATCTGGCCACTTTTTACTTGCGCATTTGTATAACGCTGACCATTAATCAGGAATATCGGGTTGCTTTTGTCAAGACTTAGCTGAGAATTTGTAAGCTGACGCATCAGCTGCCATATTGACGCAGTACCTTCTCCGTTTAAATTTGATGAAGCTGTGAAAAGACGCTCAATACGCTGCTGGTAGTACAGACCAAACTGAATAGCATGTTTGGTCTTCCCCAACTGCAGGTCAAAAGACGCATCTATACTCACACTATACTGATCGTAATCTCTTTTCTGGTAGTAATATAAATTTGAACTTACGTTGTTATCCAGTTCATAAGTATTAAATGGTAGATCACCATTTAAAAGACCGTGTGAAGATTGAATCTGAGACAATGAGGTTGGTGCAATGCCTACAGTATTAAAATATTGAGAAGTATAATTTGCAAGCCCTGGATTCATATCAGACCTGGTATATGTAATCGCAGATGGATTTTGGGTGCTTTGCAACAATACGCCATTTTGTTTTGACGTAGTATCTAATCCATATTGGTAGCTTGGGGTATAAGATTGATTAAACTTACCTACATACTGATAATCAAAAATATTACTCTTGTAGTTGGCATCCTGGAACAGCAGGTAAGTTTTTTGGTAATCTGCCTGTATTGTGTAATAAGCATTTGATATAGTTCCTGATTTAGGAGCTGCATCTGCATCTTTCTTTTCTGTTGCAGTTTTACCAAATCTTTGGGTAAACTTCAAGAAACCACGACCTACATAAGTTTGTTGCGGTGTAATAGAAGTTGGTGAAAAAGTTTCACTCGCTACATTATATATATTGTAGTTACCCTTTTTATAATCGAAGTTAGCACCTGCAATAAGGCTAATGTTATCATTCAACTGGTAGTCTAGTTTACCATTTATCCTTCCTTCTGTAGAAGAGTTGTTTGGTGGTACTTTTACAGCATTCAGCTGGCTTTTTGTTATGTATTCTGATGAGTAAGTATATATCTGGTTACCAGTGGCATCAGAAACTATAGTAAGTGGATTTTGCACCAGGTTTTTCAACACATTAGGCTTAGCCACATAGGTAGGTATATAGGACGGATATATATCATTATCATAATAAAAGTCTCCACCTAAAGCAAATCCCAAAACAGGCTTTTTAGTTTTATCAGGCATTACTTTCTTATAAAGCGGGCCCGAAAGGTTAAAGGAGACCAGGTTATTATTATAACCGTCTATTGAATGCTGTACTTGAACATCGCCTAACAAATTTTGAGAAACACCTCGTGTAGTAATATTAACCACACCACCACTCACATCACCATACTTAGCTGGTATTCCGGATGTATATACATCTATTTGGTCTATTGAGCCTTGAGAAAGGTTTGTACCATAGCTACCACGTACCTGCACACCATCTATTACATATAATGTACCTTCTGACCGTGAACCGCCAATGCTCAACCCGCTGTTGTTATCTTGCCTTCTTGATGACTGGTAAACGCCCGGTGTCAAAGCCACAAGCTCATCTGTAGTAAGTACAGGGGCATGGGCTATAGCCTCTTTATCCAAGTGACCACTACCACCATTTTGATATGGATCGATAAGAGGTGTTCTGTATGCATGAACTATTTGTTCATGAATAACATTTGTCTTAATCGTCATGTCGATATTAACACCAGTTGTTTTATCGGGGCTCACAACAACGCCAGTGATTTTTTGATCGTCAAAACCAAGGGCTTTAACAACAACATCATAATTAGATGGAGACAATGGCTTTATCTCATAGTTTCCGTCTATATCAGAAACCCCAGTGCCTTTAAGAATACCCCCATCAAATGCCTGAATAACTGCATTGATAACAGGTTCTTTCTTTTCATCCAGAACGCGACCGGTGATATCACCGGCCTGACCAAATGCTGTAGCGGAAACGCCAAGAAACAACAATACAAAAAGATAGCGTAGCGTATGTGTCATATACTGCTTTGAAAATTTATTAACCAAATGAACGGCGAAGATAGAAAAAAGTGTTAAAATCGTTTTTGTTAATTTCTTTTTTTAGATAAAAAATACAAGCTTATATGTTATTTTATCAATAATTCATTATTTTGTATAAAAGGACCTTACTCATTTTATACAGTGCTTCCACACTATATCCTGCAATATGGGGAGTAACTATAACCTGCGGCAGGCACGATATTTTAGCTAGTAAACTGCGCATATCGCTATCCATTTTGTCCATCGGTTCCTGCTCCCAAACATCCAGGCAGGCACCTTTTATTTTCCCTGTTTCCAAGCCATATAACAGTGCCTTAGTGTCTGTCACTATACCTCTAGACGTATTTATTAATACAAAACCCTTGGCCATGTCATCAATAAATTTTTTATTTATATAATGATGTGTATCATTTTGCAGTGGAACATGCATACTCACCACGTCTGCTTCCCTGTAAATCTGTGTTAAATCTGTACAAACCTTAACCTGGTCGGACGATGGTATATCCTGACGATATTTATCATAAACTAATATATTAACATCAAAACCACGCAGCTTTTTAGCAAACGCCGGCCCTGTATGTCCATATCCTATTATTCCTATGGTTTTACCTTCCAGCTCACTACCCCTGTTTTCTTCGCGCAACCATTGTCCAGCTTGCACCTCGTTGCGGCTTACCGCAATATTCCGGATCACAGAAAGCAGCATACCCAAAGCAAATTCGCCAACCGCATTACAGTTTCCTTCAGGGCTGCTAAAATAGGCAATATTTTTCTCTGCGGCATAGATCGTATCTATAACTTCCATCCCAGACCCCATTCTTCCTATCCACCTTAATCCGGGTGCAGCATCAATCAGATATCTATCCAGTTGTAACCTGGTCGATGTAATAACGCCCACACAATCTGCCAGTAAAGCCGATGCCGCAGACTGCTGTATTTTCTCCTGCACTACACACTCATAGCCTTGTTCAGCAAGGCCATCCGTCAGCACCGGGTGCACAGGCGCTGCTATTAATACTTTCCCTTTAGGTATCATGTTGATATTTCTTGTGCAGCGCTACAAAATCTGCTACGGTAAGCTGTTCTGCTCTTTTATCCATTAACGGTTCATTGTGCTCACCAGGCCGTAGCGTACTTTTTAGTGCATTACGCAATGTTTTGCGACGCTGATTAAATGCAGCCTTTACCAATATAATAAATTTTCTTTTATTTATTATCCCATATGGGTTGCCCAGGTTAGTAAAGCGTAATACCCCACTTTTTACCTTAGGTGGCGGGTTAAAACAATTCTCATTTACATCAAACAGGTATTCCACTTTGTAAAAAGCCTGCATCAATACGCTTAATATCCCATACACTTTGCTCCCTGGCCCAGAAGCCACTCTAAGGGCCACCTCTTTCTGAAACATCCCTACTACTTCATCTACATGCTCCTCCCATTCCAATACCTTAAATAATATGGGTGAAGAAATATTGTATGGAAAATTGCCCACAAGGTTAAAATGGCCAGCAAATGGTATATCCGCCTTTAAAATATCCTGCAGAATGATCTTGCCCTGTATAGAAGGATAGGTCTTGTTGAGATATTGCACTTTTTCTTCATCCACTTCTATGGCCTTGTAGTCAATGTCATCCCATTGCAGCAAGTACTTTGTAATGGCGCCACCACCCGGCCCCACCTCCACAAGGCTCATGCCTTGCCTATGGCCTACATGCTCTACTATCTTCCGGCACACATTCTCGTCAATAAGAAAATGTTGGCCTAAACTTTTCTTCAAGGTGTATTGCATGATGCAAAAATGCGTAATTATAGCTTCATTGCCTATAGTCCCGCTCAATCTGGATAAGTATAAGGTGAGTACGATTGTGAAAACCACATAAGCTGACACAGAAATAACTGCTCTTTATGCAAGCATCTTAGTTCTTGAATTTCCAGACAACACTATAAGCTAAAATGCAATATAACATTTCATTGTGCATTATATACCTTTACGCTCCTAATAAAAGATCACAGCATGGAATTTAAAATAGTACAGAAGGCTACTGCAAAACACCAGCTTTTCATAATAGAAAACACAACATCATTAGCCCAGATAACACTTATTGATGAGACTGATGCAAAATATGCTGCAACAGCAATAGCCAATGAACAGTCAATAATTACTATAAATAAATACGACCGTTTTGTTTTTATATACGCGATAAAAGCTAAAAGCACACCCTCAAAAACCAAGGAAGCCTATCGTAAAGTTGGAGCTGAACTGCAAGGGTTATTGGCTAAACAAAAGGCCGACGATATAACCATTACCAATCTGTCTGCTCAGGCCGATGCTGCATATACTGTTGCTGAAGGCTTAGCCCTGGCCAGCTACCAGTTTTTAAAATATAAAACAGATGCTGCGAAATTAGCAGAGAAATTACACAGCATATCATTCACCCGGCAGAGCATTACGGTAAAAGAAGTAACCCAACTGCAGGTAATAGTTGATGCTATATACAAAGCCCGCACTTTAGTAAACGAACCGTTGAGCTACCTCAGTGCTGTGCAATTATCTAAAGAGATAGTAGCGCTGGGTAAGGATGCTGGCTTTAAGGTTACTGTACTGCAAAAAGCACAGTTAGAGAAAGAGAAGATGGGAGGCCTACTGGCAGTGAACAGAGGTAGCATTGATCCGCCTACGTTTAGCATAATGGAGTACACACCCAAAAAAGCGATCAATAAAAAGCCAATAGTATTAATAGGAAAAGGCGTGGTATATGATACCGGCGGACTAAGCCTTAAACCTACTGCAAACTCTATGGACCGCATGAAGAGCGACATGGGTGGTGCAGCATTGGTAAGCTGCGCTATGTACGCTATAGCTAAACTTCAGTTGCCCGTACATGTAATAGCGCTTGTTCCCTCAACCGACAATCGTCCGGGCGAGAACGCATATGTACCTGGCGATGTAGTAACTATGTATAGCGGGGCCACTGTCGAAGTATTGAATACTGATGCCGAAGGCCGTATGCTGCTGGGCGATGCATTGCATTGGGCAAAACGCTACAAGCCTGAGCTGGTAGCAGACTTTGCTACCCTTACCGGTGCAGCATCAGTTGCTGTTGGCGAGTATGGCATAGTATGCATGGGTACTGCTGGCGAAGACGTTAAAAGTTCTTTCCGCGCAAGTGGCGAAAGGCAATACGAGCGTCTGGTAGAATACCCGCTGTGGGACGAATATGGTGACCTGATAAAGTCTGACGTAGCTGATATAAAAAATGTTGGCGGCCCATCTGGTGGGGCTATCACTGCAGGTAAGTTTTTGCAGCACTTCACAGATTACCCGTGGATGCACTTTGACATTGCAGGCGTATCATTTGCCACTTCTAAAAAGAATTATACAACAATAGGCGGTACAGGTTATGGCCTGCGCATGCTGCTCGATTTCCTGGTGAATTACGGTAAAGCTTAAACATTCAACCACAACACATGGAGAACAACGAAAAACCTGTAATAGGCATTACTACCGGCGACCTCAACGGCATAGGACCGGAAGTGATCATTAAAACATTCTCAGATAACCGGATGCTGGAAATATGCACGCCTGTCATATTTGCATCCAATAAGGTGATCAACTATTACAGGAAGCTCATTACCGAATACCCCTTCGCATTTACCAGCACTAAGGATATGGCTAACCTCAATCCTAAAACAGTAAATATTTTTAATTGCTGGGAAGAAGAAGTGCCTGTGCAACCAGGTTTATTTTCTGAGGCTGCAGGCAAATATGCGGTGCGTTCTTTAATGGTAGCCACGCAGTGTTTGAAGGATAAGGAGCTTGATGCCATGGTAACAGCGCCCATTCATAAGAACAACACTAATCTCCCCGACTTCCCATATACCGGGCACACTCCTTTCCTGAAAGATAAATTTGGGGCAAAAGATGTGCTGATGTTGCTGTTTAGTGAAGGCTTACGTGTAGCCTTGGTTACTGAACATGTACCTATTGCAAAGGTGGCAGAACTGATCACCAAAGAAGCCATACAATCTAAGTTAACCCTGCTACGTGAAACACTGATAAAAGATTTCGGCATAGACAAACCACGCATAGCTGTATTGGGATTAAACCCTCATGCCGGTGATGACGGGCAGATAGGCAATGAAGAGAAAACAATTATAAAACCAGCTATCGACCAGGCACAGCAACAGGGCCACCTGGTATATGGTCCGTACAGTGCTGATGCATTCTTTGCAAGGGCTACCTATACCCAGTTTGATGCCGTACTGGCCATGTATCATGACCAGGGACTTGTGCCTTTTAAAACACTTGCGCAAGATCTTGGTGTGAATTATACTGCAGGGTTACCTGTCATTCGTACCTCCCCAGACCATGGTACTGCCTTTGATATTGCAGGCAAAAATCTGGCCGATCCCTCATCTTTCCGCGAGGCAGTTTACCAGGCTATCGACTTATTGAAACAGCGGAGAAATTATGAACAATACACCGCAAATCCACTAAGAAGAGGTAAAATAGAAAAGGAAAAAGAAGTCAGTGACGATTAATTTCCACACAATTAAAACCGAGGTTTAAAGCTTACTATAAACGTTAATATTCATTCTTTTTTATCCTGCCACATTTTCGTGGCGGGATTTTTTATTTATGCTAATTGTCACACACATTTTTAAAGTGACAAACCATTACCAATTAGAAAACAGTATAAAACAAAGAAGATGAAAACAGAATCAGAATTTAGAAATTTTTGGAAAGACACTGCTGAAACACATTTGCCAACAACGATACAAACAAATGATAGCATTAAAAAGGACATCATTATAATAGGTAGTGGTATTGCTGCGCTTACTACAGCCCTGGTATTGCAGCAAGAGGGTAAGCATTGTATAGTAGTATCGCCAGTTAACCTCGCAGACGCAAATTTAAAAACCGGGAACCTTACCACTATACCCGGGATACAAAACTTTCAGAGTAAAAACATAACAGGGTCAACCTTGCAGCTGTTGGCAAAGAGCAAACGCGAAGCCATAGATCTGGTAGAAGGCCTCATTAATAAATATAACATAGACTGTGATTTCCGCTATCTGACAGGTTATCTATTTGCCCAAACTGATAGCCAGGCTACCTTGCTGGAACAAACAGAAGCCATGGCCACAGAAGCAGGCGTTATATCTACAGAAACAAATAATTTGCCAGTATCACTACCTTCTAAAAAAGCATATCGTTTCGATTTCCAGGCACAACTGCATCCGTTAAAATATTTGGCAGGATTAGCTACGGCATTCGAATCTGAAGGTGGGATAATATGGACAGGATGTAGTGTAACAAAAGTAGAAGATAATAGTGGCATTACAGTTCACACTTCATCAGGTATGTTGCATGCCCAACAAGTTATCTATACTGGTGATGATAGTCATTTGAATAAAACACCATTTAAAGGAATAAACCGATGCTGCTATAATATCGCATTTGTGTTAAAAGAAGATCTTTACCCGGAAGGTATATCGTACGATATGTCTGCCCCAGGGCATAGCTTCAGCACGTTTGCCGCCGATGGCCAGAAATATGTTGTTGCTACAGGTTTTGAAAACAATGATAATCTAAATGGCCAGGCAGCTTTTAGTGAACTGGAAAAATATCTCCGCAATTTCTTTAACATTGAAAGGGTAACCCATAAATGGATGAGTGAGTATCATATTGGGGCAAATGGCTTGCCCAATGCGGGGCGCATGCCAGGTCAGAAAGATATTTATGTAATTTCCGCGCTTGGCAACAACGCTATTGTGAATGGCT
>JABDEZ010000080.1 GCA_013286835.1 Bacteroidota bacterium | reverse complement strand
AATAGCTTTATCTATTACATTACATAGCACTCCACCCCATTGCATGTCTTCGCCATATAGTGCAGATAACCTCGCATTACAAGTTGAAACCTCATAACTAAATGGATAGCTTTGCAGCAATATTTCCTGGTTCAGTTTAGAGGTACAATATAGTGCATGCGCCCCTAATGGATATGTTGGCGAATTTTCTGTAACAGGTACAGGCCATGGCTTATTAACCACAGCTATTGTAGAAGCATTGAGCACATAACGAACCGACTTATGTGCATCAACCCACTGACATAAATGGTATGTGCCCCAAAAATTAGTATTGAATAGTTGCTGGGCGTATTGTGCATCATCTATTTTACCTCCCGGTAGTACAGATGCACAGTTTATGACTATTTCTGCATCAAAGTCTATTTTGTTCCAATCTCCTTTTATTCCTATGTCCACCTTATAATCTATCCCCTCACCTTTCCGGGATACTGTCTTTACCAGGTAGCCCTCGTCCGTCAGGTACCTGCACAAGAATCTGCCCAGGAATCCATTTGCACCCAGCAGTAATACTTTCATTATGGAATAAAATTAAATTGCTCAGATGCCGGATGATCAAACACGCCATTTACTTTAAATGTGCTTAGATCTTCGTTGGTGATCATTATGTCTGAAAAGACCCTCATCACGACCCCTTCTTTCAATACAGGCTGCGTAATATCCTTTTTATCAAAGATATACCCCAGTATAGCCTCAACTTCGTTAAAGCCATAAAAACAACGTAAAGGAGTAGTGCCGCTAAACCGGGAATTTATTTCAAAAATTACCGGTTGCCCGTTCTTAATACGAAATTGAAAATTACAAGGTCCCTCTATATTTAACCTTCCGGCCATCTGCCTTATCGTTTCATCGTATTTGGATGTTTCTTTATCGCGATAGGTCCTGAATGTATTCCCATCGCGCAAGTCACGCTTCAGTGTTACAATAGCTTTACACTCACCATTATATACTACACAGCCCGATGTGTATTCACCTTCATCATCACTCAATCTTTCCTGCACAACAAAATTATTGGGTGTCGATAAAAACACCTCCAATCTTTCCTGGTCTTTGATCACTTCAAAGCCAATTGAGCGGGCACCATCAACCGGTTTAACTATAACCGGGAACCCTCTTTCGGCAATAATTTTCTGTACCCCCGCTCTGTCACTTGTGAGCGCAGAGTGCGGATAAGGAAAATTGTTTTTTCTAAGAAATTCAGCGGTCAGCCATTTATCATTGGCAATATCCACTATAGCTGAAGATGCAACAACAATATGGGTATTGTATTTCTTTTCCAGCTCTTCTTTATGCTTTGCAAAAATGGGAAGCTCTACATCTGTGCCTATAAAAACAATGGCTATGTTTTCTTCCTTAATAATTTTCTCAATCGCGGGCATGTAATCGGGCGATAGCGCCAAAGGGATCAAGTAAGATTTATTACCCAACCAGTGTCCACTTGACGTAGGACTTGGATCAGCAGTGATAATATTGTCATTGCTATTAGTGAGCTTCAGGCAACGCAATATCCCCTGCCCTAGTAATGCACCGGCACCGGTAACTAAAATGTTCATGTTGATTGATTTTTTATCTTCCTCATTTCATCAGAAAATTTTGGCATAGTAGCATGCCCATCAGCAGAGATCCCCGATGCTTTGAATATATTACCGATGGTTAAGAAGAAAATTTTAATGTCTAAAAGAAAGGAGAGGTTGTCTATGTAATAAATATCCAGGTCGAATTTCTCTTTCCATGAAATAGAATTTCTGCCGTTCACCTGTGCCCACCCTGTAATGCCTGGTCTTACATCGTGGCGTCTTTTTTGTTGCTCGTTATAAAAGGGCAGATATTCTATCATTAACGGTCTTGGGCCTATAAGGCTCATGTCTCCCTTAAGCACATTTATCAATTGCGGCAGTTCGTCTATTGATGTCTTCCGTACAAAGTTTCCAATTGCGGTAAGCCTGTCTGCATCTGGTAAAAGCTCACCTTGTGCGTCATTCTTATCCGTCATTGTTTTAAACTTAATGACGCGAAATATTCTTTCTTTCCTCCCCGGCCTGGCATGCAAAAAGAAAGGCTTGCCATTGTTGGCTATTGCCAACAACAGGGTGGTAACAATAATTATTGGCGATGCGATAGTTAGCACAATCAGCGCTACAAGCAGATCGATCACACGCTTAAAAAAACTACGATACATTTATATCCTCCCCTATTTTGTCCTGTTCTTGTATCAACTAACGTTCAACAACAATATTTTCCATCACCAACATGTCCATCTGTGTACGCAAGAAACAATTCAATGCTTCCTCTGGCGAATTTACTATTGGTTCATTTTCGTTAAACGATGTGTTAAGCAGTATAGGCACGCCGGTTTTCTTACGGAAAGCCTCTATCAGGTTATAATAACGTGGCGACACTTCTTTATCTACAGATTGTAAACGCCCGGTTCCATCCACATGCGTCACTGCAGGTATCACGGCATGCTTCTCTTTCTTTATAGGGAACACCTTTTCCATAAAAGGTACGTCATCTGCCAGCTCAAAATACTCAGCTACATATTCTTTAAGTATAGAGGGTGCAAATGGCCTGAAGCTTTCGCGACGTTTGATCTTTGAATTCAATAGCTCCTTTGCATCTATCCTTCTTGGGTCGGCTAGTATAGACCTGCCTCCTAATGCACGTGGGCCAAACTCTGCCCTACCCTGGAACCAGCCAATAACACCACTATCAATAAGCCTTGCTGATACCTTTTCGTACAGGTCATCATCTGAATACCTGGTGTATGCTATATCCCTCGATTTAAGGTAAGCCTCTATCTCTTCATTGCTGTACTTGCTGCCTGTGTATGCCGACGCTATAGATGCAGCCCTTGGCTGATCCAGCAACTGATTATACACATACAAAGCACACCCCATAGATATACCTGCATCATGTCCCGCAGACGGAATATATAGGTTTTCAAAATCGCTGTTCTTCAAGATCTTTCCATTAGCAACAGAGTTCTGTGCCACACCACCGGCTATACATAAGTTCTTAAGACCGGTACGCTTTTGCAAATGGTTCACTATATGAAAAATGATCTCTTCTGTAAACCTTTGTACAGAAGCAGCCATGTCTTTATGAAACTGGGTCAATTCATCGCCTTTGCCTCGTGCTTTGCCAAACTTTTCTTCCATATAGTCGGTAAACAAAGTGCCTACTACGGGTATATGATCTTCACCATAAGTAACTATAACATCCTTAGCAGACTTAAAATATTTGTGGTTCCATGTAAAAAGGCCATTATCTGTAAACTGTATTACATCGCGCAGCTTATCTACATATTTTGCTTCACCATAAGGAGCCAGTCCCATTACTTTATACTCATCACCATAATGAGGAAAACCTAGCCATTGGGTAAAGCTGGTATAGAAAGAGCCAACGGATACAGGAAAATCAACTGAATCAATTACAGTTATCTTATTCCCTTTACCAGTAGCTATCATGGTGGTAGTAAAATCTCCAGATCCATCAATAGACAAAAGTGCAGCTTCATCAAATGGACTTGCAAAAAACGCTGATGCCAGGTGGCTTCTATGGTGCTCTACCTGGTGTATTTTAGGTTTAATAGCAGCAGCAGGTACACCGGTAATTGCAGCAAACTCATCTTCTAGAGACGATACCTTTTTGGCATTTTGCAACCTGTTTCTAACTGTAGCGATACCCCCCATTGGGTTCTTCAGCAAAAATTTCACTTTTTTATCAAACTTCGCTTTAGGGTCTCTACCTATCGCTATATGGTCAACCTGGTCTATGGTCACACCAGCTTCGCGCAGGCAAAACAAAATAGCCTGCGCCGGAAAACCCGCCCAGTGTTTAACACGCGTAAATCTCTCTTCTTCAGTTGCTGCCAGCAATTTGCCATCTACTAATATAGCTGCGCTTGAATCAGCATGATATGCGTTAATACCGAGTATGATCATTTAAAATGTTTTATTTAGTCGTTCAATAGGAAAATATAAATAACAATGCAGTGTAAGAAAGTTAACGCTAAGCAGATCAGCCAGGTTTGTAATTTCCATAACTAGCCTCTACTCACCTTTATAAAAAAAGCCTGGAATACTTGAGCTTAGTGTCTTCAAAAGATACCGCTATTTTAGCCAGTTGGCTGGCTCCATTACTCCACCTTAAAAACGTTTCATTATCAGCCAATGCAAGTTTATCTATGGCTTTCGTTATGTCACTAATATCAGAAATATCTACGTTCAGGCCAGCCTCTTGCTCTTCCAAATTATTCCAGGGTGTAAAATAGCTGGTAATTACAGGCACCCCACAGGCAAGCGCCTCATAAATAGCATGTCCAAAATTCTCACTCTTGCTGGGCAATATAAAAGCATTGTATTGAGCCAGGGTGCTTACCAGGTTTTCTGGTTGCAGATCCCCCATATAATTCACAATAATATTGGTGGGTAGCTTTGCGATCTCTTTTTTACACTCTGCCCAATAGTCTGCGTCTTTAACAGGGCCATAAATATCATAAACTACTTTACTGGTCACATTTATGAGCGCTTCAATTACAAGCAAATGATTTTTCATGGGGCTGATGAGCGCAATACTTACCAGCTTTAATTCATTCACGTTTTTGTATGCTGGAGTCGATGCCTTAATTTGTTTAGGGAAATTATCGGCAACAGCTATTTCAACTTTTTCACCAAAAACTTTTTTTACATACCCTGCTTCCTTTTCATCGGTTACATGAAAAGTGACTTTGTTTTGTATCCTCAGAGCTTTAAAAACGGATAAGAAAACATTTTTCTTTAAACTTTTTACCGACAATGCTCCCGGATGCAACATTCCCCTCACAGACATTATCTTTTTCGCCTTGCTGTGTACTAATATTGGAGCTAAAGAAAATAAAAAAGAATAGATGCCGTTAGCAAAAATATAATCAGGTTTAATTTCTTGTACTATCTCTTTTATAGTGGCAAACTTCTTTTTCTTTTGCGAGATATAATATACTCGCGCAACACCATTTTCAAAATCTGTCCATGTATCTGAAATTATTCCCGGCAAAGAGCCACTCTCACCAGCATCTGAATTAGAACACACTATATACAATTCGTATGAATCGCATAGTTGCCGGGCCATATTCGCAATCGATTGTACCGGTCCCCCAGCTTTAAAAGCAGGTAAAAAATACTCATAAGAAATCAAAATTCTCTTCATTTATCTATAGCAACGTTCTATGCACTACTTATTAAGCAGGTAATACTGTGCAACCAGGGCTATCGCAAAATTCCTGAACATGTTGATGAGGATGAAGTCAAATTCATCAATAAAGGCAAGTGCTGCAAGCAAACTGAACGTTATAATGAGCCCACCAAATCCTATTTTACTAAATGAAAAAGCTACATTTTGCAATATTCCTATCAGTAAAAAGGCGGGAATTATAAACCATGTGCTATAAATCATAGAAATATAGCCTATCGTTGAAGGGGAAATAGATGTATTGGCGTTCGCCCCCATGAAATAAAAGTAAAAAAGTGATCCATCTTGCCGCTGAGGCTTACCACTCCATAAAAAACGCGGTATAAGAAAATAGACAGGAGACAATAATATCTTCTCGGTTGTTTGCGTCTGGGCAGCATATTCAGCTGCAGCAGGATTATCTAAATTCTTAAACGCCAAAGCATTGTAAATACTCAAGTTAGCCCGTGCTAAAGTGGATTGTAGTGTTGACATGTTCCCATATCCAACATCTGCAGTCACATCCACGTTTTTATTACTTTCCAGTGTGAAACCCACTAAGCTATCTACACCTTCAATATTGGCCGATGTATCTGATATGTTTTTTCTGAAATTCTCAACAATGTTAAATGCAACAACCGTTAAGAAAGCGCCACATACTAGAAAAATGGCTGCTGATCTATAATTCAATGTTTTGTGTACCACTATATACCCGAACATAATAATTACCACCGGATATATCAACCCTGATTTGAATCCAGATAATATACCGAAAAATATCTCCAGTCCACAAGCTATCAGCATCATTGTTATAGGCGATGTCTTATTGAAATACCTGATACTATACACCAATAATCCTATAGAACCACCCGAAACAAAAATAGCCATCAAGCCTAAAATGTTATCATATACCCCCCCTCCATTACCTTTAGCTGCACCGGCAAAACCAAATACACCATTGGCAATTAAGAATACCCGCGAAAAAATACTGATTCCATAGATAGCATTTACGACAGGCATATTAAAGTTGAGATCCTTTTTAATATATTTCAATAACTTTTGAGTCATTAAGGAACGAAAAAGCATATTTGATATCTTAGTTTGGTGAAATCCCAACCATAATGCAATAAGTGCTACATTGGCCCAAAACATGCCTTCATTAATATATTTAATGTAATCACTGCCCATCAGGTTTTCTGAAAACTCTCGCTGGTACGGATTAGCCCCAAGGTATATGTCGTAATTAGAAACTGAAAAGCCCAGTATAAAAATAACTACCGAACAAATAACCGTAGGATGAAACAGAATATATTTCCCCTTCATGCAATATATTTCCAGGGAGGCTAAAAAGGCGATAGAAATTGAATATAAACAGCCTATTGTATTTTCAGATAGCATGTTTTCAACCTGTGAATACCTTAGCACAAAAACTATAAACCCGTACAGCAAGAATCGCTCATAGTATCTATTGTTTATTGAAGCAGCCAATTTCTTATTAACATTCTGAATACTATTAGCCTGTAAGTTTTGCATACGCTTAAATTGAAAAAAATAATTTATTTTTTTGCCACGACCTTTATAACCGGTGATAATACCAATAGTATCATCCAGATGCTATAAAGGATAACAGACTTTTTCAATATGCCTTTCCCTGCAAGCATATACTCCCCGTAACTATTATGTTTAAGAATAAGTGCCAGGTTAACCGAAAGACATAGATATGCTTGCGTATAAAATATTGCCATTTCTTTGGCAAAGATAAATGGGTTGTTTTTAAATTCGCGTTTACGGTGATACTTATGCATCGAATACATATACAAGTAAGTATCAATAAGCTTATCTGCAAACAGCCTCGGCTGTATATCTTTATCTGGTCCAACCATTAATACATCCCGAATATAAAACACATCATGTGTGTGCAGCACTTCTAACCAAAAATCCACATCAGCAAAAAACTTGAATTCTTTACGGAAATATCCGTATTCCTTCAATAACGATTTGCGTACCATTGCCTCACCCCATACTGGTGAATCAAACCGCCATCTCCTAAAAAAAACCTTCCTCAACAAGTATTCTTTCCTAATCAATCCAGGCTCAAATTCCTGATGCGAATGTTTGATCTTATCTTCAGCATCTGCAATGCCTATTGCGTTAAATACAAAGCCAATGTTAGGAGACGAGTTCATGCCATCATACCAGCGTTGAACAAGGTCTGGGGCAAAGCGGTCACCATCATGCAATATTCCAATGTACTCATATTGCGCCATCTCAAAACCATGATTCAGGTTGCCCGGCATCCCTTTATTAATCGTGTTTCTTATATACTTGATCCTGCTATCTTGTAAAACAAAGGCGTTACATATCTGCTCTGTATTGTCAGTGGAACAATCATCGCAGATGATTAATTCAAAATCCTTTAATGTTTGATTGAGAATATCATTTATGCTTAAGCTTAATCGCTCAGCGCGATTATATGTAACCAGGATAAGGCTTACCATATTTGTATGTTTTTTACCTATAAAGCTGTAACGCGCTCTGTATAGGTGCAAACTGCACTTCCCAGTTATATTTTTTTAAGTGAGCATCTCTTCCGTTCATCCCCATTCTTATTCTAAGATTAGCTTCATTTCCTAGCTCCAACCATAATCTTTTTATGCTTGCGGCGATATCTGCATTCACATCAACTACCTTAAAGCATTCTACTTCATTATGTATCATATCCAGCCGTTTATCATTATAGCTAAGTATAGGTATAGAAGCTGCCATGTACTGAAAGAGCCTGTTATTAGACAATGAAGAATTAAGATCATAAGCAACCGCATCGCTAATAGAAGATGGTCTTATATGTATCAAATGGCCAGCATCAGAACCCAGCAATACTTTCTTCCACATCAATTCGTCCGGGTTCTCTATAAGAAAAACACGTCGCTCCAGTTTATTTTCAGCAATCAGATCGTTCAATACTATTTTAAAAGCTGCAGTTGGCCTCCCCATTAATAAGAAAATATAGTTATCGGGCAACTCTTTCAAAGCAACCAGTGTCTCTTCAATACCACCATACCTACCTACTGCACCTGCCCTGGTCATTATAAGGTATGGCTGTGCTGTTTTTATTGCACCTAAATCACTTACTTTATTTTGCAGCCATCTTATATCATCGGGGGTTCTTTCTCCCAAATAATTAACAGGTGGGCAATTGTGGCACACAAGCGGAAGTGTTTCTAAATGAGCGTCTTGCTTTGTTATCTCCGCCTTAAATGTGTCGCTGCACCAAACCAATTCTGCTTTGTGCAAATTCTTAAGTCCGGCTGTTATAAACAGCTTGTCTATTTTACCGGCGAATGCTAAAGAAGGTATATCATAAATGCAGGCAATGAATTTATACTTCTTAAAGAACGAGATCATGGCAACCTGTGAGTGCATAAATGCAACACTAATGGCTGGATCGTATTTTTTTAAAATTTTCCTTAATGTCCAAAAAGCGCTTACCCATATCAAAATCCTTTGCAACATATGTATTCGCTTAAAGGAAAGAAATTGCCTTCCTGTATAAGCAACAACGCTATCGTAACTATCAAACTTAAATTCTCTGCTAAAAACCACCACCTTATAACCACATTCCACAAGGTTTTGTATTGTACTTACCGTTGGGGGATCAGTGGATGAATAGCAGGGAAGCACTAAAGCATATTTTCTATCTAAATTCATCATTTCATCACTTAACATGTTGTCAACATACCCTAAGGTATTAGATAGCAGCTACAATATTCTCTAACGTTTTTTTATAATTCCATTGATCCAAAATTGCTAAATTAGTCTGGGCCAATAGAGCTTTATCCATCACTAACGACAATTTCATCTTTTCAACCAACCCTTCAACATCGCCTGCCTTAAAAACATAACCATTCTTCCCCTCTAATATTAGGTCAAATGAAGCCCCAACCTTATCAGATGTTATAACAGGCAGCCCAGATGCTATTGCTTCTTGCACAGATACACCCCAAGGTTCGTCATGCGAGTCGTGAACAAAAACATCTGAAATACTATAGTAAATAGGTAAGTCAGTAAATTTAATATACCCCGCAAATGATGCATTATTTATTTTCAGACTACCTGCCATGTCAATTAACTTTTGATGTAGCGGCCCATCTCCAATAAGTAGTAGATGTAAAGTCTCATCGTGCAGTTTTTCAAATGCCTGTAGTGTATCAAATGGTGCCTCTCTTTCATTATGTTTAGATATACAAAGCACAACTTTTGATACAGGCGAAATACCTAATGCTTCCCGAAGCTCCTTTTTTTGTTCAGACGGTACCGTCAGACTGGTAGAAAAAAAGTCGTTGTCTGAAATGTACCCGTAGTTAGATATTTTTTCATCTTTTATTCCATACTTCAAAAGATGATTTTTAGATAGAGTACCTACTACAAAAAAATGATCAATAAATATCTTTAAAAAGAAATAAACTAGTTGCTTGTATATTCTTTTAGCGCTGCTTTTGTTATTATACAAAACCGAATCAACCCTTATCGCATTTTTAAGGGCAAAAAATCTGCCTAAAACTATCGATAAAATGTAATATTTATTGGCATAACCATTTGTAATTATAAGATCATATTTGGCGACTTTAAACTTCCTGTATAGCCATTTGAAAGCTCCTTGTTCCGGGATAACATCAAATTTATAATCTTCCAGATTTTTATCGCCCCATTTTACAGTCTGCTTTATCTCAGGATCATATATATTGGTTACTCTTTTTCTATCTGTATATATTACCTCGATAAATTCATGCCCCAATTTAAAAATTGGAACATCAAATTGTGTAGGGTGAGTAATTACTATTCCTATTTTCATTTGTTTATAGATATTTATCGAAAATACTTCCCATACTTTTACACCGCTCGTCATATGAGTAACCACTTCTGTTACTTCTATTCAAAGCATTTTTTTTTATTTCAAGCACAAGCTGATCATTCTTTTTTAGAAATTCCATTTTTTCATCTAACTCTTCTGGAGACCCAAAGTATACAGCCTCTACATCGGGTGTGAAAAATGAAGCTTGCTCTTCGGTAAATTGGCTGATTAATAACCCTCCATAGCCCGGCACTTCAAACGTGCGCATATTATGCGATGCTTCTATGAGATTTTGCTGACGCAGTAGATTTATAACGCCTGCGTAAGACTTTATTTTTTGATAAAGCTCACTCCCATAAAGCTTTCTATTTTTAAAATTTTGCTGTATAAATTCTTTTGATGTCGTTTTTGTTCTCCACTCCGGATCCCCAAAAATTTCAAGATCATCTCTTTTTACCTCATTTAAAAAAGAAGAACGTCCTTCATCCCAGGCTCCAAAAAACAAAAAGGAGTTTATACATACATCCTCATATTGGGTCTCGTACTTATCTATAGTATTAGAATCATATCCAAAGGGGATACAATAAGAATCAACACCGTACTTCTCTTTCACACTTACCGATATATTTTTTGAGTAACTGAAAAATATATTGTAATACTTCACACTGCTTTCTATAAATTTATTACCACTGCCCCTTGAATAAAACTCATACGGATGGTCAGGATTATAATTTACAATAAGCTTTGTATATTTTTTTATCTCTTCAACTGTTTCAGGGAAAAGCGACATCCCTTTGCATATAAATATTATATCATTTTTTTTCTTTTTGCAAAGCTGAATTACTTTATCATTCAACTCCTTCAGCAAAAACCTGGGGTTAACTCTATTGATGATCTTTGAAATAACATCTTTATAATCTAATTCTATATTAAACACCTCTACATCAAACCCGAGCTTTAGAAATCCACTTACAAAATAGTTTTCAAGTGACCCTGTTTTAAAAGTGCCTAACATAAGCATTTTATAACCTGCCTGCATTTAAAAAAAATTACTGCTTTTTGTCATTCCTAAAATATGGATGTAGTAAGTAATCGTCAGCCCCACTGATTCTAAACGTTTACTCTTTTATGAAGTTTATCTTCCTGCCATTAAGTAAAAAATAAGGGGGCGCAAATCCGGGCATCAAGGTTGCCCGCAAATGCCGCTCTATCTTTTCTTTATCCCAACCCAGGTCTATTTGTTTCATACGGTCTATATCTTTTCTGTAAATGGTTTGCGAGCCTTTTATTGGCTCCAAGTCAATTTGTGGCGTTAACGAGTAATTCCCACTTAAAATCGATCCTATTTTTGCATTAAAAAGCTCCTTAGCATGTGTATAAGCAATATCAACAAGCTCATCAACAAAGCAATTTTCAGGGATCTCAAACCTATCTTCAAAAATGATATCGCCGGTATCTATCCCCGTATCCATTTTGTGTAGTGTGCAGCCAAATTCGGTACGTCCGTCTATAATAGCCATCGAGAACTGGTTGCATCCTCTGTATTCTGGTAATGGCGCAATGTGCAGGTTTATAGCCAGTTCTTTAGCACAGGCTAAGTGTTTGGCCTTTAATATTTCGTGATATTGTACTGATATAATGTAGTCGAACGGTGGAAGATCAAGTATGCTATCTATGTTGTTATAAACAGTAATATTATTATCAACTGCACAATCAATTAGTTTATTGTTAGCTGTTGCATTTCTATCCAGGCTGGTAAACAGCGCAGCTACAACACATCCTGCAGCCTCTTGCATTGCCAGCAATGTTTTTAAACACTCAAGACCAATAGACTTAGCACCTAAAAAAGCTATTCGTTTCAACATTCCAATTTTACCTTTTTAGAATAGCAGCATTGTATATCTTATCAATGATCTCTACTGTCTTAAGCCCTTCAAAAGCGTTGGCAGATATGCTGGCATTGTTCGTCATCACATCCACCAGGTTCTCATAAACCTTATCATGGTTGCTCATTGAGCCTTGGTAATCCCCGTAATTATTTGCAGTGTTGCCTGTAGGCAGATTTTCTATTTGATAGTCTTCAATATTCTGGTATTCCAATTCATTCAAATACTGTCCTCCTATCTTCACTGTACCTTTCTCACCAAATATGGTCAGCGATCCCTCCATATTTTTTTTATGGCTGTTCACGGTAAAGTTAATAGTACCTATTACGCCATTATAAAACTCAAGTATCGCAACGCCGGTATCTTCAAACTCAATGGTGTCTTTATGAGCAAAATTGGCCGTAAAAGCTTGTACATTTTTCACATCACCTATCATCCAATACAGCAGATCTATAAAGTGACTATATTGAGTGTACAGCGTACCTCCATCCAGTTCTTTTGTCCCTTTCCAGGTATTGGCATAGTAATGCTCATTGCGGTTCCAAAAACAGCTAAGCTGTATGCTGTATATTTTCCCAAGCCGTCCTTCCTCAATTGCTTGCTTTACTGCCGCTACTGGTGGATTAAAACGGTTCTGTTTGATAACAAACAAACGCTTGTTATAGTGCTCAGCCACTTTTATCATCTCGCCACAATCATTCACACTTATAGCCATAGGCTTTTCGCACAACACGTGGTAGCCACTCCTTAATGCTTGTATGGAATGCTGTGCATGCAAACCATTAGGTGTGCAAACAGATACAATATCAACAGTTTTTTCTGCTTCCAGCAGATCTGTCAAGTCATAGTAAGCAACAGCGTTATACTTTGCAGCCAATGCGTCTGCCTTTTCTTTAACCACATCGCACACTGCCACAAGCAACCCATTATTGGCAATATGCTGTGCATGCCTCTGGGCTATGCTACCACATCCTATTATTGCAAATCGCAGCATTTATGCTTATTGTAAATGTTATCAATACTATACACCATCTTGCGTCCTCATCTTCAATAGCTTTACCGGACT
The DNA here is from genome assembly GCA_013286835.1 of Bacteroidota bacterium. GTDB lineage: Bacteria > Bacteroidota > Bacteroidia > Chitinophagales > Chitinophagaceae > JABDEZ01. The sequence goes on along the minus strand of JABDEZ010000080.1, from coordinate 379 downwards.
TCCCGCATATATGCCATTTTCCTTCAGTGTTCCTTTCACTATACTATTGGCGCCTACCACTACTCCATCTTCAATTATAGTACCTGGCATAATTATACAATTCCTTCCTATCCACACATCGTTACCAATTATTATCGTTGCTATACTATCTGCCGCTTCCCGCATGGGTTTCGAAAGATCTTTATAAGAATGCGTACTGTCTCTTATTGATGAGTATTCACCTACCTGTACTGAATTACCAATGGCTATTTTGCAACTGCACGATACAAGCACACCGTAAGACAGAAGGACTTTATCACCAAACGTTATTTGCGCATCATGCCTTATCAGTTCAATAACTACCTGGTCATACAAATCACAATTATCTCCAATTTTAATA
>JABDEZ010000079.1:12700-13464 GCA_013286835.1 Bacteroidota bacterium | reverse complement strand
TTATTTCGTGCGCGAGTGATTGCATATCATAGTCTGCCAGAGAAATTACCTGCGAGTTGAAGGTATTGGTTTCAAGTATATTAGCACCTGCCTCCAGGTATTCTTTATGTATAGCTTTTATAATGTCGGGGCGAGTAAGACATAATAAGTCGTTATTGCCTTTTACGTCGGTATGCCAGTCCTTGAACCTTTCGCCACGATAATCGGCCTCCTCCAGCTTATAGCGCTGTATCATTGTGCCCATAGCACCGTCTATGATCAGTATGCGTTGCTCCAGCAACTCACGCAAATGTTTTTCTGCACTCATATTGTAAAGTTACAGAATAGTGCATTCAATTTTAAAATTGAAAACCGCTATAGCTGCATGTAAATAATGATGGTATTACAGACCAGCACTATCCTTTCTGTAATAACAAGTGCTCGTACTCCTTATGCTGTTTTATGTACTGCTCTACAAAAGCACAGTAAACAATCACTTTTAAGTGGTTGCTGGCTGCGTGCTCCAGGGCGGCTTTCGCCAGCGCATTGCCTGCACCTTTTCCGCGCTCTTCTTTAGGTACCAGTGTACGCATCAGTACCATACTGCCTTTCAGCCACCTGTATTCCAGTATAGCTTTCTCGCCACTGGGAAACTCAATTTCAAACAGCGACTGCCTTTTATTATTCACTACTGTATAACTACTCATGCACTGCAAAGATACCTGTTCATAAAAAGTAAAAGCGGAACTGCAAAAAGTGCAGCCCCGCTTAAACCAATACAAGAT
>JABDEZ010000079.1:0-12690 GCA_013286835.1 Bacteroidota bacterium | reverse complement strand
AACGATGCCTACTTCGTCGCCTACCATTGCACCACCAGCTTCAGTCAGCTTGTTCCATTTAAGGCCAAAAGCCTCACGGCTTATTTTAGTACTTGCCTTGAAACCTGCTTTAGTATTGCCGTAAGGATCTTTAGCTGCACCACCATACAATACTGCAAATTTCGTTTTCTTAGTTACGTCGCGGATGGTAAGGTTGCCTTCAAGTGAATAGATATTACCTTTCACTTTCTTGAAAGAAGTGCTGGTAAAAGTCATTGAAGGATATTTTTCCGCATTGAAGAAATCATCGCTCTTCAGATGCTTGTCGCGCATATCGTTATCCGTGTTTACACTGGTAACATCTACAGTAAAATTTACAGTAGCGTTGTTGAAATCAGCAGTAGGAGAAGTGATAGTGCCGTTAAATACTTTGAAAGAACCGTCCACTTCCGACACTGTCATGTGGCTTACAGAGAACTTAACACCTGAATGTGCAGGATCTACGTTCCACTTGCCGGGAGTTAATACTAATGCATTTGATGCTATTTTTTTAGCTGCTGTCTGGGCATTTGTAACCAGGCCAAGGCCCAGTACCATTGCTGAAAGAATAAATAACTTCTTCATATTTTTGTTGGTTTGAATGACAAATGTATGTACATACATCTATATCTTGGATTAATTTCTTTTATAGGTCTATAGGTAATAGGCTAAATGCCCTACTTACGGCCGTAAGTAATCTTTGAAAGCACATCATCAAGGCTGTCTGTACCACTGATGTCTATGCGGGGTAATTTATATTTATTCTTTACAGGTAGGCGGCATAGAGCATTGCCAGTCCTAAAAGCGAACTGGATATTTTGTTTTGTAAAGCAAATACGTAGCTTCTCGGTCTGCGCTTTTTCTTTAGGGTCGCTGCCATAGGGGTAGGCAATCACTTTGTAGTAGGCAAGGCCACTATTGTTGAACAGATCTATTGCTTTGCTTAGTAATAGATCTATTTCCTTACTGGGGTACCTGCTAAAATTTTCGTGTTTGTAACCGTGCATTGCAATCTGCATTATCCTGTGGTCTAATTTCTTCAGGTCATGTATATCCATCAGTTCATGCATGGGTATATTTTCGGCCGATGAAAAAGTGTTGTCCAGAGTACCTGCAATAATAAATATGGTAGCACACCAGCCTAGTTGCTGCAATAGAGGATACACATACGTAAGGTTATTTTTATACCCATCATCGAAAGTGATGAGAATGGAGTTAGGTGGACATTCAGTTTCGCCGTCTATTATTGCTGCAAATTCTGACAATGAGAGTGGATTGTAGCCCAGGTTATGCAGGTGGCACCATTGTTCTTCCAGCTTTTGTGGGGTTATTGTGAGCGTGTTGGTGACCCCTGGCCATACCTTGTGGTACACCAGTACCGGAATACCTTTGGGTGGGGGCAATAATTTTTTTAGATACGATACTAACCTCATTAATGGATATGATTCAACATACTAACGGATGTGCTATAATATGTTTAGAACCATAGTTTTTAAAGATGGCATATTTTACAACAATATACAAGTTAATGTTTATTAGTAACTACGGATTAACAGGTGATGTAGCGCTGCATGAGCAGTATTATCTTACCCATGGCACGGCCTTTTTTTAGTTAACAACTTTACCCTTGTGATGAATAGACAGACCATGTAAATGCTTGGAGAGAGAGTTGTCCTGTCCGATAAAAATTGAAAAGCGGACAGTGGAAGCAGTGCTATGAGCCGAGAAGCTTTGTGGTGGCTGATATAGATATTAACTCTACTGTCTTGTGCTGTCCGGTACCAGACATTAGAATTTTTTGGACTGCCTGGGCTTTGCTTTTAAGATTTTAATACTTCGCGGCTTTTGATGTGCGGTTTACAGGCTGTTTGCAGGTGCAAGTTACGACCGTTGTGTTGTACAGATGAAAGAAGATATGCACCGTTTCACGGGGTGGGATGTTTCACAGAATGGGTGTTGGATGGAGGAATTACTATCAGCTACTTGTTTAACCATAAGCATCGGTTTTTCAAATTCCGGTTACAAACCGGCAGCTTTAGTAGACACGGATGATCCTTCGGAACATCCGCGTCAGAGGGGTGCAAGGTTTCGTTGCAGTTAAAAGCATTATAATCTGTTACTGTCTCAAACCTTGCCAGATTTTCTATTCGCTCGTTTTGACTTTAAAATTAGCGCTTTATATAAGCATTCATTATTACGGTTAACCCCTATCAGTAACATTGGTAGAAAAAACAGTAATCTATATACCATGCAGACACGCAATTGTTGTGATCTTTGACAAACAATAAGAGAAACCATGCAAAACTTAAAATTGAACAACGGTGTAGAGATACCCATCCTTGGATTTGGCGTTTTCCAGGTAACTGACATGGCAGAGTGTGAAAGGAGCGTAGTTGATGCCATCGATGCAGGCTATAGATTGATCGACACTGCACAATCGTATGGGAATGAAGAAGCAGTGGGAAAAGCAATTAAAAAAAGCGGCGTAGCACGAGCTGATTTGTTTATCACAACTAAACTTTGGATACAGCGGAATGGATATGAAGGAACCAAGAAAGCTTTTGAAAATTTTTTAAAAAAATTACAAGTAGACTATTTGGATCTGTATCTGATCCATCAGCCATTTGGCGATGTTTACGGTGAATGGCGTGCAATGGAGGAATTTTACAAAGAAGGCAGGGTCAGGGCAATAGGTGTTTCCAATTTTCAGCCTGACCGCTTAATGGACTTGATCATTCATAACGAGGTACCTGCTGCTGTAAATCAAATTGAAACAAATCCTTTTAATCAACAAATTGATGCACAAAAGTTTCTACAGGAAAACAATGTGCAGACCGAGGCATGGGCACCGTTTGCCGAAGGTAAAAACAATATCTTCAAAAATGAGTTGTTGCTTTCCATAGCTGTGAAATACAATAAAAGCATAGCCCAAGTAATACTACGTTGGTTAACACAAAGGGGAATTGTTGCCCTTTCTAAATCGACCCGCAAAGAAAGGATGGAAGAAAATCTCAACGTACTTGATTTTGAATTAAGTACTCAAGACATGGAAGCTATCAAAACATTAGATACAAAGACCAGCAGCTTCTTTGATCATCGTGACCCTACAATGGTAAAATGGTTGGGAGAAAGAAAAATGAATGATTAAGGGATCGGTTATAACGGTTAGCATCAGTTCATTGATTAGGCGGATTTCTCCGCTACGCCCTGAAGGAGGGCTGCGCTGCGAAATGACGGTGTTTTCGGAATACTCGCCGGAGGGGAAGAGCTGGAGCTTATATGCCCCTGCAGTGGAAACGCTTGTGCCATATGAGCTAGATTTTCTTTCCTTAACTTTGAAGGAGCACCGTCGTTTAAATCATTCATAACTACAACGCAACTATGTCTATCACCAAAGAATATGAACTGGCCGGTATGAAAAAAGCCAGCGAAGCCGTTGCCCTGACCTTGAAGGCGATGACGCAATATGCGGCTGCGGGTATGACCACCAAGCACCTGGATGAATATGGCGCACAAGTACTGAACTCGCTTGGTGCAAAGTCAGCCCCATATTTAACCTACGGATTTCCCGGCTGGACATGCATTAGTGTGAACAACGGATTTTGCCATGGTATCCCTTCTCATAAAACAATTCTTAAAGAAGGCGATCTTATTAACATAGATGTTTCGGCAGAGCTGGGTGGGTTTTGGTCGGACAACGGCGGATCGTTTGTGTTGGGTAAAGACATTCATCATCACCAGCAACTGATAGATGCATCGAAGGCCATACTGCAAAAAGCCATCAACAATATAAAAGGCGGTGTGCGGATTGCAGACATTGGCCACCTGATAGAAACCGAATCGAAAAAGCGGGGTTATAAGGTGATCAAGAACCTGACAGGCCACGGCATAGGCAGAAGCTTGCATGAAGAGCCTGCGGAGATAGCAAATTACCGGGACCGTTTTAATCATACACGCTTCAGGAAGAACTCGGTAGTGGCCATTGAAACATTCATTACCACCAGCTCTACGCTTGCTACCACGCTACAAGATGGCTGGACGATGGTAGGCAACAAGGGTGGTTTTATGGCGCAACACGAGCACACCATTGTGATCACCGATGGCAAACCGATCGTGCTGACGGAGATGAACGGGATATGGAATTAGAGGTGTAGTGAATGAAAGAGGATCTCTAATGTAAGAACATCCCTCTCAGTACAGTTTCATGGCTTGGGATGTTTCACGGAGCGAGAGTTGGCGGTCAGCCAACGGCACGACGTATCTGATCCTGTTGCCTAATAGCGGGCGTGTTGCAAACGTTATACCGTACCATACTCGTTACAAACGAGTACGAGAGGTGGAATAATAATAAGCCGTTATCAAAAATGACAAAACGGTGGAATTATGTCACCCTTTCAGGGTTGATCAATTATTTATACAACTTTATACAACTGGCTATAATCATATCATCCCTTCGGGATTTTCAAACGTATCTGTATCGGGTTGGAAAGCATTTTAATAAAATTGATAGCAGTTCATTATAAGAGTATAGAACTGCATTATCAGAATAACAAAGCCCCCTATGTGGGAGCTTTGAAGCAAACATCTATCTATTATCTATCAATCTATCTATTCCTTTCCTTTATCTTCCTGGTGCTTGAGCACTTTGGCTTCTATGTAAAAAATGATCTCTTCGGCTATATTCTTAGACTGATCGCCTACACGCTCGAGCTTGCGAATGATGGAAAGCATGTAGAGTGCGTCTTCCATCACTGTCATGTCTTCTTTTATGACTGCCCCTACGCGGGCACTAGCTTCACGATTGATCTGGTCGAGCACCTCATCTCTTTTAAATATGCTGCGGGCCAGTATAGTATCTTCTTTCTCAAAGGCCATGCGTGTATCTATGAGTATGTTTATGGCATCTTCATACATGCGCAATACCTGTGTACTTTCAAAAAGAGTGCGGTCGAAATCGCCGCTGGACTCTATGATGTACTTTGCTATGCCTTCGGCTATATCGCCTATACGCTCCAGGTTGTTGTTTATTTTTAATGTAGCCAGCAAGAAGCGAAGATCTACAGCCACGGGGCAAAAAAGAGCGAAGACATTCTCGCAGTCGCGATCTATCTTTAGTTCAAAGGCGTTCACACGCTTTTCTTTCAGCACTACTTCGCGTGCCAAATCGCGGTCGAAGTGGAGCATAGCCGTCCGGGATTTCTCCAGTTGCGACTCTACCAAGTACCACATACTGAGCACCTCTTTTTTTACCGCCTGTAACTCGTTTTCCAAGTGTGTCATTGCCTGAATATTTTATTGGCTATTAGCTAAAACGGCCTGTTATATAATTCTGTGTGCGTGTATCGCGCGGGTTGGTAAACATACGCTTTGTTTCATCGTACTCCACCAGCTCGCCCATGTAGAAGAAAGCAGTTTTATCGCTAACGCGTGCTGCCTGCTGCATATTGTGGGTTACTATAATAAGGGTATAGTTTTGCTTCAGATCGTGAAACAATTCTTCTACTGTAGATGTTGATATAGGGTCGAGCGCAGAGGTTGGCTCATCGAACAGCAATACTTCGGGCTCCATAGCAACCGCGCGCGCTATGCACAGACGTTGCTGCTGACCACCACTGAGGAAGGTGCCTTTTTTATTCAACTGGTCTTTTACTTCATTCCAAAGAGCAACCTTAGTAAGGCTCTGCTCTACTATCTTATCTTTTTCGGCCTTGGGTAATTTTATACCATTGAGCTTATAACCGGCTATAACGTTGTCGTAGATGCTGAGGTTGGGAAACGGGTTGGGCCGCTGGAACACCATGCCTATTTTGAGGCGCACAAATATAGGGTGCATCTCCATCACGTCTTCGTTATCCAGCATTATTTTGCCCTTTGCAGTAGCACCAGGTATGAGCTCGTGCATACGGTTGATGCCACGCAGGAAGGTGGTTTTGCCACAACCTGAAGGGCCCATAACTGCAATGACATTGTTCTTAGGTATATCGATATTTACATTTTTGACAACGTGGTTGTCGCCAAAATATGCGTTATAATCTATAGATCTTACAATTGTACTTTCCATTTCCTGGTTATGATCTTGGTGAAAATATTAAGCACTAACACAAATATCAGCAATATGCATGATGCTCCCCATGCCAGGTCGTGCCAATCGTTGTAGGGGCTTGTAGCGTAGTTGAATATGAGCAAAGGAAGGCTTTGCATGGGTTTGGTAAGGCTTGTGGATAAATAAGGGTTACCAAAAGCAGTGAACAGCAGCGGAGCAGTCTCGCCCGCTATCCTGGCTATTGAAAGCATTACCCCGCTGAGGATACCACTGATACCACATGGCACTATGACTTTTAATACCACCCTGTGAAAAGGCATGCCTAATGCAAAGCCAGCTTCACGCAAAGTATCGGGTAATAATTTTAAGGTCTCTTCTGTAGAACGAACTACTATAGGCAACATCATTATGGCCAACGCTATACTACCTGAAACAGATGAGAAACCACCAAACGGTTTTACCAGCCAGAAGTACGCTACAATACCAATAACTATAGAAGGTACGCCTTGTAGTATATCAATAGACAAACGTGCCCAGTAGGCCAGTTTACTCTTCCTGTTCTCACTAAGGTAAATACCACCGAGTATGCCTATAGGTATTGCTATAACTGCAGCAACTGCAATAATAATAATGCTACCCAACAATGCGTTTGCAATACCGCCACCACTCTCGCCAACCGGCTTTGGTACGTTGACCAAAAAGTTCCAGTTGATCTTTGTGATGCCCGCTTTTATGATGTATGCAAGTATGAACAAAAGTGGTATAACACAGCTAAAAGCAAAAGCAATGACCACACCTTTAAAAAAACCGTTCTTGCCTATCCTGAACCTTACAGGGCTATTCTTTGCTTTCATAAGATTAATCGTTTGTGAAGCGGCTGATTATCTTTTTACCGATCATGTTGATGACCACTGTAACCAGGAAGAGCACAAGGCCCAACTCTATAAGCGCAGAAAGATAAACAGTCCTATCGGCCTCTGTAAATTCATTGGCTATAACACTGGCCATTGTATTGCCCGGAGCAAATATGCTTTTGGGTATGCCACTGGTATTACCTATTACCATGGTTACAGCCATAGTTTCGCCCAGTGCACGGCCCAATGAAAGAAGCACACCTGCAAACAAACCACTTTTTACGTAGGGGAGAATGACACTTTTTATAACTTCCCAGCGTGTAGCACCGAGTGAGTATGCCGCTTCTTTAAGATGCGAAGGCACCATCTGTATCATAGACCGACCCAGCGATGCCGCATAAGGGATGATCATGATAGAGAGGATAAGGGACGAAGTAAAAATACCTACACCAATAGGAGGTTCGCCAATACCGCTTTCAAAAGAACGTACTATTGGAACCAATACCGCCAGCCCCCAGAAACCATAGATAACCGATGGCACTGCCGCTATTAGTTCAACTGTATTTTTTAAAAGATCGGGAAGCCAGCCTTTGGGATAATACTCGCCCAGGAAGATGCCTACAGCAAAAGAGAACGGGATGGAAATAGCAAGCGCTAAAAATGAAGTAAGAAGCGTGCCCAGCAAAAAGGGGAATGCACCATATATATCGCGAACGGGATCCCAAACCTTGCCCCACAGGAACCCTGCGCCCAGCGCCTTAATAGAAGGTACCGACTGTACTATAAGGGTAAACATAATACCCAGTACAAGCACTACCATTAGTACACCCATTATAAACAACAGGCGCCTGAATACACTTTCGGTCCATATCTGCCGGTTGCTGTGCTTTTCCCTATTCGTTTTCTTCAATTTGCCGGTATTTGAGCCAGTAATGACCCGCGGGCTATCCCCGCGGGCTATTACGGCCTCATTTTCAAATGTTTTCATGTCCCGTATTCAATACCGGTGATTACAATATTGGCTTGTTGCTGTATGTAGCAGATTTCAGCAAGTCTTCGCCCACCTTTACAGCGGCAGGAGAAAGCGGTGCGTAGCTCAACGGAGCACCATATTGCTGGCCTTCATGTATAGCCCACCATATCAGTTTTACCATTTTGGTAGCCCTGTCTTGTGAACGGTTGTTATAGCTCTGTTCTTTGTATATCAACACCCAAGACAGGCCAGATATAGGATAACCATCGGCAGCGTCTGTATTGGTAAGAGATACTTTACCATCGGCAGGTATCTGTATGTTTGCTGCAGCTGTTACAGATGCAATGCTAGGCGTGATGAAGTTGCCTGCTTTGTTCTGTATTTTAGCATACGGCATAGCATTCTGGTTAGCATAAGCCAGCTCTATATAACCTATAGCACCTGGTGTTTGCTTAATAGTACCAGCAACACCTTCGTTACCTTTACCACCCAAACCTACAGGCCAGTTCACATTTGATCCTTTACCAGGACCAGCGTTCCAAGATTCACTTACTTTAGAAAGATAAGTTGTGAATATGTTTGTAGTACCGCTATTATCGGCACGGTGTGCTATAGTTATGAGTGTAGCAGGCAATTTAACGCCCGGGTTAACTGCAGCTATTTTAGCATCGTTCCACTTAGTTATTTTACCCAGGAAGATATCTGCAAGTACAGCAGGTGTAATCTTCAGTGTATCTTTTACTTCGGGCAGGTTGTAGCTTACTACAACAGCACCAGCAGTAACAGGTATATGTATAACCGGTGAAGACATCAGGCTATCCTGCTGTTTGTTGAGGGGAGCATCAGATGCACCAAAGTCAACAGTTTTGCTTGTAAGCTGCTGAATACCACCACCTGAACCTATAGACTGGTAGTTTACTTTAAGACCATTTGATTTGTTGTACTCAGAAAACATCTTAGAGAACAGCGGATTATCGAAAGAGCTACCCGCGCCCAATATGGTATTATCATCGCTGTTGCCACTTGCTGTGCTGTCTGCACCCTTGGCACTGCCATTACCAGTACCATTGCAACCGTACAGCATCATGCTACCCGAAATGATAAGGGCCAGCGCCGACAGTGATAAACTTTTAATCGTTTTCATATACTGTTTATTTATGAATGAATTTTAAAAATGCCGGGCATCATAAGCTTATCACCTATGATGCCCGGGTATTTAAATATTGACTACCTGTAGATGTAGTAGAATGTTAAACGGTAAACAACGTCTGTACCCTTAACGCCAGATACGTTGCTGTTCATTGCTGAATATTTGGTACCAGCACTGTTAGCATCGGTTGCTGTTGCACCGAGGTCTGACTTGTAAGTGTTGAGCCAAACGTTTGGCATGAAGTGTACATTCTTAAACGGTGTAAAGTCCAGACCATAAGTTAAGAAACCTTCTTTTGTGGTTGGCTCATAATTAGAAGTAGATGCAGTATATTTTGCTGTGTTCGCATCGCCCACTATATTGCTCAGGTTACCTGAAGGATCATAATTATCGTAGCGAGCGAAGAAACCTAACCATGGGTTACCATTCTTCCTTGAAATGATGCGACCACGTATAAAGAATGATTCTGCAGTAGCCTTAGAAGTACGGTAGTAAGTGTTACCATCTTTACCAGTAACCTTCACATCGCCCATTATTGTGTTCTGGAATAACTCAGCACCGATCGTGAATTTCTTATCGGTCCATGCCAGGAATAATTTGGTCATGTTACGATCGCGGTTCCATGCGCCGTTAGGGCTTGAAGTACCAGTTTTAACACCAGCTACATAAGTACCCCAGTTCAGTTTTTCATAATCCTGGTACAGGTCTATGATCAATCTTTTGTTGAAGAACTTTGCATATACATCGCCATAAAACCATTTGTAATTGTCTGTTTCAGGTTTTGCACTTGTACCATTACCTACTAAAGCGGTATAGCCAAAGCAGCCCTTGTTATCGAACCAACCCTGAAGACTTGCACCCATGTCATAAGAAGGTGTACGGCGGATGTCCGTTACCGTTCTTTCTACAGAGCGGTAAGCCCAAAGCTCTTCCGAAGTCTGATCGTTACGGCCTGTTTTTGCGAAAGTAGGAGTTGCCTGCTGGCCTAAAACTAGGTCAGAATTTTTGAAGATATTCTTCCAACGGATGTTAGCCAGTTTTACATAAGGAGAAAACTTACCATTCTGCAAAACATCGCCTGCAGCCTGGTTATCCAAACCTGCATTAAAATCATCTTCTGCAGCCAAAAGGAATTCAGCAGAGAATTTCTGGCTGATATCGTAGTTGTAACCGAGGTAAATACGACGGAACTGGAACATGTTACTGTTGGCAGGCATACCAGTGTATTGGTTAGAACCACCACGATAAACCGGCGCTGCTGCTGTACCTATATTATCTGTACCACCCTTGTACGCGAAATCGCCAAATGCATAACCCCAAAGATTACCATGAGGTTTGAAGGTAGATGTATCTGATGATTGTGCCTGGGCTGATAAGCTTAAACCTGCTGCCAGCAAGGTTGTAACGGCTGAAAGCCTGGTGTGTGTAATGAATTTTTTCATTGGGAGTTTGCTTTTTTAATTTGAGTGTAAAAAAAGCTAATGCGAATGAAGCCAATGTTACGTGAAGGTTAACTTAATGTTACCAAACACCGGGAGACGCGTTTTTACCTCTCCTAATAAATTGATTTGCAATGAGAAAAGTATAGACTAAGAAATAGGAGTGGTAGATAATAACAGAGCCGACCTATTGGCCGGCTCTGTTATTATTGTTACAATAAATTGGTTGGTCTATCGTACCAGATAAACTTCACCTTGTTCTTTTATTTCCTTACCACTTGGGTTACAAACGTAGTCGATATACCAGAAGTAGGTATCCATATCTTGTGGTACACCATTGTAATAACCATCCCAGCCCTTCAGCTCATCGGTGGTCTGGAACACTGTTTGTCCCCAACGGTTAACTACGCGGAAGTCCCTGATGGTATGGTGACCAATGGTGAGTACGTGGAAGAAATCGTTCTTACCATCACCATTTGGTGTAAAGGCATTTGGCAGGTACAGGTTGCAGCAAGGCTGTATGTTTACATAAGCGCTGTCGTTACCCACACAACCAAAGTCTGATATTACCTTGAGGTAGATAGATGCAGAGAAGTCTATGTTAGCGTACAACTTAGGCACATTGTTACCATGCTTGAAGAACTGTGTTGGTGACCATTGGTACTGGTAACCCGGGTTAATAAGGCCTGCCGAAACTTCCACACTGTCGCCAGAGCAAACGTTGTTCAGATCCTTTGCATCCACACTTACTATATGGGTATCGGGTGTGGCATGTACGTTCACAGTATCGGTAGCCGGCTGCGAAATACAATTGTTGATAGTAGTAGTGAGCGTTACAATGTGCACACCCGGAGTGGTCCATTCTATATTATAAGGGCCACCAGGGCTTGCACTGCTGATAATGGTACCACCATCCGATGCTGGTGTGTATATGGCTTATGCCGATCTGAATGGTTGCTATTCTGACACTGCAACAAAGATTAATTTTGTAATTTACCCTGTTCCGGGTAATCCTACCGCAACCAGCAACTCGCCTATATGTAGTGGTTCAAGCCCGCTCAAGCTGTTCCTCGATACTACAGGTGCAGGCCCAGGTCCTATCACCTACATTTGGTCTGGTCCGGGTGGTGTTTCTGCTACTACGCAAAACGTAGTGATTAATAATCCTACCACAGCCAACAATGGTATAGACTCTGCTTATGTCATCAACTCTTATGGTTGTAAATCGGTATTGCCGGGTACAACAACTGTTATAGTGGGTCAGAGTCCTAATCCTCCGGCGGTAACCAACCAAACCATCTGCCAGTTCAGCAATCCGGGTCCGCTTACTGCTACAGGTACCAACCTGCACTGGTACAAAAGTCCTACAGACTTTGTAGGTAGTACCACTGCACCAATACCTAACGATTCATTGCCTGGTATATTCAATTACTATGTTACGCAGAGCACAACTGTTGGTGGTTGCGAAAGTCCCAGGGCTGTTATAGTTATCACTGTTAACCAGAAACCTGCACCGCCATATGTACCGTCAAATACTATTACGTATTGCCAGTACGATGGGGCTGCTCTGCTTTCAGCAACAGGCCAAAACCTGCTGTGGTACACTTCAGCCTCAGGTGGTGTTGGTTCTCCATTAGCGCCAACTCCATCAACAGTAAGCCCGGCTAACTATGTATATTATGTATCGCAAACAGTAAATGGCTGCGAAAGTAACCGCACACCTTTAGTTGTTATTGTGAAACAAAAACCACAGCCTCCTATAGTGCAGGATATAAGCTATTGCCAGAACGATGCTGCTGCACCACTCACAGCAATAGGCCAGAACATACGCTGGTACAATGTAGGCTACGGTGGTGTAGGTACTCCGGTACCGCCAATACCGCAAACCAGCTATCCTGATACTGTTATATACTATGTAACACAAACGGTAAATGGTTGCGAAAGCGATCGCGTACCGCAGCATGTGTACATCTTCTACAAGCCAAACGTTGTTATCAAGAGTCCTGGCGCTTACGTTTGCCAGCACGATACTATGACGTTCTTCTACTTCGGTAATGCACTGCCTTCTGCCGCCTTCGATTGGATATTGCCACAAGGCGCTACCATCGTTTCCAGCACAAACCCGGGTATCATACTGGTACGTTTCGACTCTGCCGGTAACCAGCCCCTCATGCTTTCTGTGAGCAATGGTAACTGTAAGAGCTCTTCAAACA
>JABDEZ010000078.1 GCA_013286835.1 Bacteroidota bacterium | reverse complement strand
CTGAAAGCCAGGCTCAACATACGGTCACTTTCCAGCCAAAATGCTGTTTCCATATTCTGAAGTGGCAACTGTATGTAATAATTGGTAATGTCGTTTGTGGTATAAGCATTATTTTCGCCGCCAGCCATTTGCAGGGGCTCATCATACTCGGGTATGTTTACACTGCCGCCAAACATAAGATGCTCAAATAAGTGCGCAAAACCGGTGCGGTGTGCGTCCTCATCCCTTGCGCCTACATCGTAAAGTACGTTAACGGCTACCATTGGCGTAGCCTTGTCTGTATGCACTATAACCCTAAGTCCGTTATCTAAAGTAAATCGCTCAAATTGCAGCATGGTGCCAAAGGTAATGTAAATGGAAAAAATATAAAGGGGATTCGCCTATCAGGATTAGTGATGTGCCGTTAGTCAACAATCATCACTCTCGCAGGGCATATCTGCGCTTTCTAACTCTATAGTGGCATGCTGTATATTCTCGTGCAGCAGCTTGTGTTTTATATTGTGTACTACCTTCATTTTTTCGTCGAAGCTCAATTCCTTATCGAGCACCAGGTGTGTGGTGAGTGCATTCTCTGTAGTACTCATAGCCCATATGTGCACGTGGTGTATGTTTTCCACCCCTTTTATATTCATCAATTTCTTTTCGATCTCCAATACATCCAGGCCAGGAGGTACAGCATCCATAGATAGTTTAAGGCTGTCTGTAAGCAGGCTCCATGTGCCCGAAAGTATAATGGCCAGTACAATAAGGCTTACTACACCATCGAGCCAGTACCAATGCGTAAAATAAATGATAACCCCGGCTATCACCACACCCAACGATACCATGGCATCTGTAAGCAGATGCAGGTAGGCACCTTTATTATTGAGGTCGTGATCTTTGCTGCGGAAGAAAAAACAGGGCAGATATTCCATTGATAATGATACCCAGGCCAGATACCCATGCAACAATACCACCTTCTACCGGCTGGGGATTGCGCAGCCGAACAATAGCTTCAAACCCTAGAACGCCTATGGTTATGAGGAGTATAACAGCATTGGTAAGAGAAGCCAGAATAGTTGTTTTTTTATAACCGTAAGTATAGCCTCCTGAGGGTTTCACTTTTGCGAGCCTGAATGCGATGAGTGATAGTGCAAGGCTAGCCACGTCGCCCAGGTTGTGTCCGGCATCAGACAGTAAGGCTATTGAATTGGTATAAATACCCGCACCTATCTGTACAATGACATAAATGCTATTCAATATAATGCCCGCAATAAAAGCCTTATTATTGGCATCAGCAGGTGTTACATGGTGGTGATGGTGCCCATGTCCGTCGTCGTGGCTGTGGTTATGGCTATGTGAATGGTCGTGCATTTGGATACTGCGGTTGCTTTGCAAAAGTATTGGTAATTGTTGGAAGATAGAGTAGGGATGGCGTAGGCAACTTTTCTATAATAAGCTTACGCTGCAGGTTTAATATCCAGTACCCGTACCTGTAGTTTGGTATTGCCGTTGAACTCGTTCTCGTCTATAGAGAATACCATATCAAAAGGGCCTTCGGTTACAAAGTGATATTTATCGGCCAGGTTGAAGCCAAAACCATCTACTATATAGCCGTTGTGCTGATGTACCCTGAATTTTAAGTGGTTCTCCTTTACTATGTGGGAGCTGCCCTGGTAGTCGTACACACGGCGGCTTACAAATACAGGCCGCAGGTTAGTAGGGCCAAAAGGCTCGAAGCGGTCAAGCGTATTGTAAAAAGACTGCCGGATATTGGATAGATGGATCTCAGCATCTATTTCTATTTCTGGTATCAGCAATTGCGGAAGTATGCTTTGCGACACAACCTGCTCGAACCGCTCTATAAACAAGGGCACATTTTCTTCAGGCATAGTCATGCCGGCAGCATAGAAGTGACCACCGTAACTTTCCAGCAGATCTTTACAGGCATGCACTGCCTCGTATATATTGAACCCGGATACTGAACGTGCCGAACCTGTTGCCTTACCATTGGCAGATGTGAGCACAATGGTAGGACGGTAATAATGGTCTATAAGCCGGGACGCTACAATACCTACCACGCCCTTGTGCCAGTGTGGTTGGAAGAGTACTGTGGTTTTGCGTGCCTGCATTTCAGGGCTGCTGCTTATAAGCTCCAGCGCTTCCATAGTTATAGTCTTATCTACTTCCTTACGTTCGTAATTGTCTGAGTGGAGTGCAGCGGCCAGTTCTCCAATTTTTTCAGGTTCTGTTTCTATAAAAAATTCTACTGCTTTTCGGGCATCGTCCATGCGGCCGGCAGCATTTACGCGGGGGCCTATTACAAATACCAGGTCGCTTATGGCCAGTGCTTTGCTTACCCCGGCCAGTTCTTTTAAGGTATCGATAGCGAGGCAGGGTGATTCATTTATTTTTTTAAGACCGTAGTAGGCAAGTACCCGGTTCTCACCATCCATAGGGACTATATCTGCTGCTATGCTGGTGGCAACGAGATCGAGGTGTTCGTATGCTTCTTCGGCAGGTAGCTTCCAGTGTTTCAACAGTGCCTGTACCAGCTTAAAGCCAATACCGCAACCACTCAACTCATTATAAGGATAGGTACACCCTGGCTGCTTGGGATTGAGTATGGCTGCCGCAGGCGGTAACTTAGCATCGGGTAAGTGGTGATCGCATACAATAACATCTATACCCAGGCTTTGTGCATAGGTAATGAGCTCTACCGATTTGATACCACAATCCAGCGTTATCATAAGCGTATAGCCGTTAGCATGTGCATGGTCTATGCCAGCCCGCGATATGCCGTAACCCTCGCGGTACCTATGTGGAATGTAAAAAGAAAGTTCGCCTTTGTAATGCTTTTTAAGAAATGCATAAACTACAGACACCGCGGTGGTGCCATCTACATCATAATCGCCATATACCATAATGCGCTCGTGCCATTCCATGGCATCGCTTATGCGGGTCACGGCCTTTAGCATGTCCTTCATCAGGAAGGGATCATGCAGTTGGGATAGCTCGGGTTTAAAGAAAGAACGGGCAGCATCAAACGTATTGATGCCGCGCACAGACAACAACCTGCACAGGGCAGTACTCACCTTCAGCGATTCAGAAAGCGTTTTTACTGTTTCTTCATCTGCTGTTTTTAAAGTCCACCTCTTTTGCAATTTCATTTTCCCCCCAGTTGTTGCACTGACTGGTAGTATTGTGTCATCCATGAATCCAGTTTTTCATTAAACTCAGCGTGCTCTACATTCTGTAAAAAATCCCCTTCACTCATTATACGCTGCAGCAGGGCATCCTGGTTTTGTATGCATTGCATAGCCACATTGTATGGCGTATGGCTGAAAGATACCATTTCGTAAACAGAAATGAACTGTTGAGGATAGCGCCTGCCCAATTCTTTTTCTACCTGCTTGCGTTGCAGGAAGACAGGGTCGGCTACCTTGTCCCGCATCTCTACAAAGTTAAGCAATGCCAGTTGTGCTACGGCATCGCCGTTTGGCTTTCTTTTATGTTCGTATTCTTTAAGTATGGTTGCCCAGTCGTCTTTGTATTCATCAATAAGCGCATCAAGCACGCTACAGTCTTCAAAACCAGCATTCATACCTTGTCCGTAAAAAGGAACTATAGCATGTGCAGCATCGCCTATGAGTGCACTTTTATCGCCAAAGTGCCATGGGAAAACGTGAGTGGTGATGAGGGATGCAGTAGGATTTGCGAAAAAATCTTCCAGCAACGTAGGCATGAGAGGAACTGCATCAGCAAAGTGCAGATTGAAAAAAGCAGTTACTTCTTCTTTTGTCTGCAGTCCGGCAAAAGAGTTCTCACCTTCAAACGGCATAAATAGGGTGCATGTGAAAGTGCCATCTGTATTGGGCAATGCTATCATCATATACTTACCGCGCGGCCATATATGCAACGCATTTTTTTCCATTACCCATTTGCCGTCGGCACCAGGCAGGATAGCCAGCTCTTTATAACCGTATTCCAGATAAGTTTGTGCACTGTTCACGCGTTCCATAGTAGTATAGCTGCTGCGTAATGCACTGAATGCACCATCGGCGCCAAACAGCAGGTCGGCATCTACGGCCTTTTCAGTGCCATCTGGCAATTGAAAAGTTACGTGGTTCTTTGCTACATCAACTTTAGCGCAACGGTGTTCAAACTCAATATGTACACCCTCATGCTCGGCAAGTGTCATTAGTTTTTTATTCAGGTCGCCACGACTTACAGAATATATAGCCTCATTGTTCTTGCCATAAGGCTGTGTGGCCGTTTGACCGTCGGCCATATGCAGGAAGCGCCCATACATGGGGATGGCAATCTGTTCCATCTCGCTACGCAAGCCTGCAATTTCCAGGGCTTTCCAACCACGAGTGCTCATAGCGAGGTTTATAGACCGGCCGGCAGCGATAGTAGCGCTGCGCATATCTGGTCTGCGCTCGTAAATGGTAACATCGTAACCTTTTTTGCGCAGTATTACAGACAACAGCGAACCTACAAGGCCGGCACCCAATATGGTAACAGGACGGGACATAAGAATATTTTGCGCCAAATTAACAATAAAGGAGCAATTGAACCATGATTTTGGTTGGAGTTATACCCGACCACTACTATACTTATAATCACAAATAATACAATGTGGGTAAAAGATAAATTAGTTAAAATTGATAAACAGATGTCTTCCATACCATAAAATGTAGTGGAAGTTGTTACTTTTGGCCGCAGTTACACACCAGCACAATGGCTTTTACAAAAGATAAAGACAAAAAGAATAAGAAAAATAAACCTGTATGGCGCGAGTGGTTGGATGCCGCACTGTTTGCTATAATAGCCGCAACGCTTATACGTACCTTCTTGTTTGAGGCCTACACCATACCCACAGGGTCTATGGAAGGCAGCCTGCTTATAAACGACTATTTGTTTGTAAGCAAGCTTGCATATGGGCCAAGAGTACCTATGACGCCTGTAGCTGTGCCGCTGGTGCACAATACCATGCCACTGACCGGCGGTAAATCTTATACCGAAGCCGTAGAGTGGGGTTACCACCGCTGGCCTGGGTTTGGCCACATAGAACGTAATGATGTGGTAGTATTTAACTATCCTGCAGGTGATACTGTGCTGACCGAAATGCCAGAAGGTGATTATTACTCTACACTGAGAAATGAATTTAATAATGACCGGGACCTGTTGAAGTCGCGCTATTCTGTGATGACCCGCCCTGTGGATAAAGAAGAAAACTATATAAAACGCTGTGTAGGCATACCCGGAGATATACTTGCTGTAAAAGACGGTGTACTGTGGATCAATAACCAGCCCGGTAATGTATATCCACACCAGAAACGGACTTATAATGTACAATTTAAAGGCTTTGGCATAAGTGACGATTTCCTGGATGACAACGATATAGAGATTATGCACGACGAAGGCAACAATGCCGTTCTTCTTAATCTGGCCAACGACCAGGTGGACTTGGTGAAGAAACTGCCACAGGTAATATCTGTT
The DNA here is from genome assembly GCA_013286835.1 of Bacteroidota bacterium. Taxonomy (GTDB): domain Bacteria; phylum Bacteroidota; class Bacteroidia; order Chitinophagales; family Chitinophagaceae; genus JABDEZ01. The sequence continues at coordinate 8,093 of JABDEZ010000078.1, read as the reverse complement.
ACCCCAAGCATATATCCTTATGGATATACTGAAAATGGAGGCACCTATCCTAATGATACTACAAACTTTAAGTGGAGCCGCGATAACTATGGGCCGCTTACTATACCTAAGGCTGGTGTAACTGTGCAACTTACCCCACAAAATATAGCTTTGTACCGCAGGGTAATAGCTAATTATGAGGGCAACAAGCTTGTGGAGAAAAATGGAACATTCCAGATCAACGGACAGCCAGCTACCAGCTATACCTTTAAAATGAACTACTACTGGATGATGGGAGATAACCGTCATAATTCTTTAGACAGTCGCTACTGGGGTTTTGTGCCTGAAGATCATGTGGTGGGCAAAGCCTGGTTTGTTTGGCTGAGCTATGGCAAGCATGGTATAAGATGGAAGCGTTTGTTCCATGGCATACATTCTTTAGAACAATAATTTAGCTTTGATTATATGAAGAATTGCATACTTCTGTTCCTGATGTCGGGAATGTTGTTGATGTCTTGCGGCCAGGGAAGCAATACAAAAACAACTACAACTACAACGAGCGATAATGTAACTACCAGCATACCTGTAAATAATGGCAAGCAATTGTTTATGGATAATTGCGCCCGTTGCCACGGATTAAAACAGGATAAACTGGGACCCGCACTAGACGGCGTACTTGCCCGATGGAATAATGATAGTGTGAAGGTGGCTGCATTTATACAAAACAGCCAGCAGGTAATAACCGGAGGACAAAACCAATATGCAACTGCGCTATACCACAAATGGAGTGATGCGCCCATGCCAGCATTTACTAACCTGAAAGACGGTGAGATAAAAGCGATATTCAGTTATATACAGGCAGGGATAGAGTAGGATCAACCGTATAGTTCCAGGTGTATATCCTTCTTATCATAACCCATGGCTACAATGCGTTCGCGCGCTTCGTCTATCATAGCGCGCCAACCACATAGCATGAACATTGCCGGGCCGTGATTTTGTGCCAGGTCTTCGTATATGGCATGAACATAGCCCTTGTAACCCTCCCAGTCCTCGCGCGATAGTGTAGGATGGTATGTGAATTCAGGCATCATCTTTTCTAATTCTCGCATTGGCTCATCGTATAACAAGTCTTTGCGATTACGGCAGCCGAATATAAGGTGTATCTGATTGTGCGGTATGTTGTGATAATTGATGTACTGCAACATGCTATGAAATGGCGCAATGCCTGTGCCTGTGCATATGAGGTATAAGGTTTTTTCGATGGCTTCGGGTAGTACAAAATTACCTTGTGGGCCACGCAGCGTAAACTCACTACCCACCACTACGTTATTGAATATATAATTGGAAGCGGCACCACCTTCTACATAAACTATAAGTAGCTCTATAATATTTCCCCCATCGGGCATAGATGCAATACTGTAGCTGCGCCACCGTTTATTGCGCTGCTCATGTATAGGCAGATCAAGAGTTACAAATTGCCCCGGCTTAAAATCGAACGCAGGGGTTTCGGGCAGTTCTATCCAATAACTCCGTGTATTGTGCGTAGCCTGTTCTATGCGCTTTACTATGCCGGTTTGCCATTGGGGTATCATGGTGTAATTTTTTGTAAGGTACAAACTAATGCGATAATCTGTCACTTGTACAGAGCGGAAGATCTTATAGGATATTAGTATTGTTTATAAGCGGCAACCTGATGAAGAATGTAGTACCTACGCCGTATTCTGTTTCAAACCATATTTGACCTTTCCAGAACTCAATTATTTTATGGGTCATAGCAAGACCCAGGCCTGTGCCGGAAGATTTAGTAGTAAAGTAGGGCTGAAATATTTTTTTCACAACATCGTCGGTCATGCCGGTACCATTATCTGCAATGGTTATCAATGCATTGTTGTCTTCTTTTTTCAATTGCACATTTATGATGCCGGATACACCTTCGGGTATAGCCTGTATAGCGTTCTCAAGCAGGTTTGTAAATACCCGTACCAACTGGCTGCGGTCGGCAAATACCCACAAACTTTCGGGTTCTGTGGCAAGACAAACTTTTATCTTTTGCTCGTTCAGGTATAGTTCTGTGTTCTTTGCCAGCAGGCTGTTCAGTTCCAGCTCCTCGGGGCGGGCTTCGGGCATCTTGGCAAAATTGCTGAACTCTGATGCTATATAACTGAGGTTATCTATCTGCTCAATTATTGAGGCTGTTACTCTATTGGTAAGGTCTTCTATATTAGGGTGGTTGTTCCGCATAGCCTGCTGCAGGTACTGAATGTTCAGTTTCATAGGTGTGAGCGGATTTTTTATTTCGTGGGCTACCTGCCGGGCCATTTCACGCCATGCTGTTTCACGCTCGTTCTGTGCCAGCCGTATGGCATTCTCTTCCACTGTGCGTACCATTTTATTATACTCTTTTACCAACATTCCTATCTCATCATTGTATGGCCATTCTATGCGCTCATTGCGTTGCAGGTTAACGCGGCCAAACTGCCTGATGATGATATTGAGCGTACGCGTAAGCCAACGGGTAATGATGACAGTGAACAAGCTGGATATGAGGAATATAAAAGCATACAAGTTGATGAGTGTGACAACGATATTTGAAATCTGGAAGTTGAGGTCTTTCTCTGAAGAGAAGAAAGGAACATTGATATAGCCCAACGTTGCCCCCATATCATCGCGCAGGGGTACGTAGCAAGACAGGTAGGCCAGGTTGCCTATTTTCTCATCTTGTATGTGTATGGATTTGCCCAACGTTATCAACTCATAATAAGCATCGGGACGGATGATCCTGGACAACAGTCCACGGTCGTAGATGTCATCCTGAGATGTTACATCCAGCGTGCCATATTCGTTAAAGATATTGATGTCTATTTTCTCGCTGCTGGCCAGGTTGGTAACAAAGTTCTTAAATCTTTGAGAGCGGCTCACCACATCAAACCGGGCTTCCCGGGCAAAGGCATTTTCCTGTTTCAGGTATTGTTGTACCGATTGTTGTACCACCTGCATAGCATCCTCCAGTTTGTTTCTGTTGGATGCCTGGTATTCTTTTACAAAGAACACTATGGTAACAAACCCAATGATAAGGAATGATACCAGCACTACACTGAGCATGGCAAGGTGTATGCGCCGTCGCAATGTGAGCGTAACAAACCGCCCGGTGAAGTGTGGGTTAATGAAGTAGGAGATGTACAGTTGATACAGCAGTATGATGACGGCCAGCAGTATCTCTATACCAAACATGTAAGAGAAGATGGTAATGGTCTCAAACACCAGGTTGTGCCGGTGTACCACAACTACAGTTTTACGATTGTTGTACCTGTACCATAGTTCTGAATAGTTTTGGCGCTCGTGTATGCTGTATTGTCGCAATGTAGAATCTAGCTGCAGGTAAACAGGGAATTCATAATCGTTGGTCTGCGATACCAATTTGTTGTTTACATAGATAGCATATGCATACTCTTTTTCGCTGCTGCTGGTTTTTAAGCTGGCAGGCTGCAGCAATTCAGGATATACGGTTTCATTTGCTGCTTTTTTAGGTGTAAGATTGATGAATGCGTAGCCAGATATTTTATTGGTACTATCATTGTGCAAGGGCAGGTAGGCTATGTAGTAGTGCCCGTCTGGAAGTACTGTTTTATAAAAGAGCGTACTGCTTACCATTATTGCAGAGTCGTTCACCTCGGTCATCAAAGCATTATAACTTACAGAGTCTTTATTGAAGAGGCTATGCCCGGAACGATCGAAAAGATGTATCCTGCTTTGGTAACGGTTTAGCTGACCCCCGAGGTATAATGCGTCAAATCGTTCGTTAATATTTTTACGATTGATGGCTACAGGTTTTTCAAGGAATGCGTTAATTACCTTATCCCGCTCTATGTTTTGCGCTATTTTGTCAAACAACAATTCTGTATAACCATCACGGTCGGGGGGCCACACGCTGCTCTGCAAAAATCTTTCGGGCATCCGTCTCTTTTATGCCGTTAAAATATTCTATAAGGCCTGTACTGAATGCGCAGATGAATATTGCCCAGAATACCATGTGTGGCGAGAAGAGATCTGATACCAGCGTGAAGCTGCGTATATCCAGCACGGCGATGAACAGGATAAGCCACCCCAGGATGAAGAAAGGGAAATCATCGCTGTCTTTCTTCAGATACAAAACAATGCAAGTGCCGATAAGTGCAATAGCCAGGTACTTGAGCCATCTTTTGCCTACCAGGTTATTGATCTCGGTATTAAGGATGAAAATAACCAGGCATGATACACCTGTGATGATGCCAACAGTAAGCAAGCCAAGTATGGTATATACATTGATGGCGTAGAAGTGGCTGACATCGAAAGAAATACTGGAATCGAGCACCAGCCCCCTGATGATGTGGACAAAGAAAAAAGTATAGCAGGTGATGCTGAGCACAAAAAGGCTGCTGGCAATATATTTTAGCCGTACAGACTGTATGCGGCTGAAAAAGGTTTTGTAGGGAGTATGCCGGGTTATAAATACTACTATCCATAAAAAGCCGAGCGTATTTATGAGCAGGTCTCCCAGCGATGGCTGCAGGCTGCTGGACGCGTATAGCCTGGGAGAAAAGACGGTAAGGGTTTCTATGTTAAAAGGCAGACCATATATGTAGAGCAATACACGCAATACGATCACCACCGTTAGGGTTACTATTACACCCACTGTGTAGGCGCGATTGCGGGTGAGGTAAATGGTCATAAGTTGTATCCACGATACACTGGCCAGTATGGCTGCTATAACCATCCATAATAATAATCCATCGGGCGTCCACCGGGGTATCTCTTGTTTGTGAAAACGAAGATAAAAGGCCGGTTTGTCTTGCGTGTCCTTTATGGCTATGGTTTCAGTGCCAGGTTTATCCAGCACCTCTGTACCCAGTGGTATGTAGTCGCCTGCCGCAAAGTGTGATTTCAAATAATCATTCTCGAGGGGGTAGCGGAACAGTATGGGTAGTAGCACCACCAGTTTTTGATTGGTGTCTGCAGGGTTGGGCAATGCATATTGCTCCCGGTACATACTGCCACCGGCAGTTCTGTATAGCCTTCCCGGCTTGCCGATCTGCATATTGGCAGCAGAGAGCTCATTGGTATTCCAGAATATGAGGGAGTCTTTATTATAGGCAAAGAAATAGAAAGGTAAATCTTCCAGCCGTTGCTCTTCATTGTCGGTAAGCTCACCGGAAAATATTTCCCTGATGGTTTTTTTATCCGTTAAAAGAGATGCAAGCGTGTTTTGTCTTTTAAGGAAATCATTGCCGGCCATGTGTGCCATTCGGTCTGGCTGCAATTCTTCGCGGTGCACATAATACCGGTAAGAAGTGAGCGCCCATAGCAGCAGGCTCAGCAGCAGCCATCCACGATATGGATAATGCCTGAACAATCAGTTATTCCTGTTTTTTTGCCTCATTCCACAATGCATCCATTTGTTCCAGGGTCATTTGCTGCAGATCAGCTCCCTGCTCCCTGGCTTTCTCTTCAATATACTGAAAACGGCGGATAAATTTCTTGTTGGTCTTTTCGAGCGCCTGCTCAGGATCAACATTTATAAAACGTGCATAGTTGATGAGTGAAAAAAGCACATCGCCCATTTCTTCTTCTATTTCAGCAGGATCGCCACCAGCCACAGCTTCATATAGTTCAGTTATTTCCTCATCTACCTTTTCCTGCACCTGTGCCGTATTTTCCCACTCAAAGCCCACTTGTTTTGTTTTGCCCTGCAATCTCAACGCCTTCATTAAGGCGGGCAGTGATGGTGGCAAGCCGCTGAGCACCGACTTTTTACCTTCCTTCATTTTAATAGCCTCCCAGTTGCGCTTTACGTCCTCCTCATCCTCCACCTTAACGCTGGAGTATATATGGGGGTGCCGGGATACCAGTTTATTGCATACACCTTCTATTACATCATCAAGCGTAAAGCTCCCTTTTTCTTCACCTATTTTGCTGTAGAAAACAATGTGTAGCAGCAGGTCGCCCAGTTCTTCTTTTATACCTGTATAGTTTTCGTCTGTAATAGCATCAGCCAGTTCATACACTTCCTCAAGTGTTTGTTGGCGCAGGGTTTGTATGGTTTGTTTACGGTCCCACGGGCATTCTTCCCGCAATTCATTCATGATGCGCCTAAGCCGTTCCAGCGAGTTTGAGTACATGCTCTATAATTGAGTGTGGTTGTTCTTTACTGTTATTCTCCTTCCTCTTGCCATTTATAACCATTCACTTTTAATCCAGCCAGTTGCAGCACACGTTGCACCACCGTATAGGCCATGTCCTCAAAAGTCTCAGGCTTGCTGTAAAATGATGGTGTAGCTGGGCAAATGATGCCGCCAGCCTCGGTAAGGGCGGTCATGTTTTTAAGGTGTATAAGGTTGTATGGCGTTTCGCGCACTACGCATATCAGTTTTCTCCGTTCTTTTAGCATTACATCGGCAGCACGTGTAGTAAGGTCGTTGCTGATGCCATGGGCTATACGACCCAGCATGCCCATACTGCACGGACATATGATGAGCGCTTCGTAAGTGCTGCTGCCAGACGCAAATGGCGCCATAAAATCGTTCTTGTCCCATTTGCGGAAAGGGAATTCCTGGTAGCTATCATCCCCCAGTTCGTATTGCCATACTGTATAAGCATTATCGCTCCATACCACAGTTACTTCGGTTACCTGTTCTTTTAATTCCTGCAGTTTCTGCAACAACACTTTGGCATAGATAGACCCACTTGCACCGGTTACCGCAACAGCTATTTTCATTAAGAGGTATTATAATTTAATTAGTGGTAATTATTAACAGCAAAACTACATGGATTAATTGTAAATTCGTTTTTATAAACGTGTTACAGATGAAACGATTATTACTGCTGGCCATACTTTTCATAAGCGCGACAGGCGTAACCATGGCAGGAGACAAAGACAAGAAAGAAGATAACAGTGAAATACACTGGCTGACCCTTGACGAACTACAAGTGAAAATGAAAGAACAACCCCGGAAAGTATATATAGACATATATACAGACTGGTGCGGGTGGTGTAAGGTGATGGAAAAGAAAACATTCACTAATCCAAGTGTTATTAAATATTTCAACAATAACTTCTACGCTGTAAGGCTGAATGCTGAACGCAAAGACACCATTATGTTTGCCGGTAAAATGTACTATTATGATGCTAATGCCAAGGCAAATACACTTGCTGTGGAACTGATGCGTGGTTCTATGTCTTTCCCTACAAGCATCTTTATGCAAGAAGATTTCCAGAATCCGCAACCCGTACCGGGTTACCTGGAAGTAGGTAATATAGAAAAAATATCAAAATATTTTGGCGACAATACGTTTAAGCACGTTTCGTGGCCAGAATACGATAAAAGCTTTAAAGCTACCTGGCAGTAGTTTTTTTAGGAACTGATTTTTTGGGAGCCGGAGCATTTAACTCCGGCTCTACTATGTACTTCATATCGGTCTGGTAAAATTTGCAGGCAGGTTTAAGACCGCAGATCTCGCACTTGGGGCGGCGTGCAACACAAACGTAACGGCCATGCAGTATGAGCCAATGGTGCGCTATGGCTATTAAATCTTCAGGTATCAGCGCCACTAGCTGCTGTTCAGTCTGCAATACATTTTTTGCTTTTGTAGTAAGTCCTATACGTGCCGACACCCGAAACACATGGGTATCTACTGCCATACTGGCCTGCCCATAAACTACCGATGTGATGACGTTGGCTGTTTTGCGCCCTACGCCGGGTAGTAATACCAGATCTTCTGTATTATCCGGCACTATGCCATTATATTTTTCAACCAGCATTTTAGCCATGCCTATCAGGTGCCTGGTCTTATTGTTGGCAAAGCTGATGCTTTTAATCAGATCATATACATCTTCTTCTTTAGCCTTAGCCAGCAAATCTACTGTAGGATATTTGGCAAAGATGGCTGGGGTGGTCATGTTTACCCGTTTATCTGTGCATTGTGCACTTAGTATAACTGCTACCAGCAGCTCGTATGGGTTTGTATAGTGCAGCTCTGTTTCTGCATTGGGCATATTCTTTTTAAACCAGTCTATGCAAAATTCAAAACGTTCTTTTTTGGTCATAAGAAAACCCGCTATTTTTTACAAAATAACGGGT
>JABDEZ010000077.1 GCA_013286835.1 Bacteroidota bacterium | reverse complement strand
GTAACATTGAAGAAGAAGTTGTAACAAAGACAAAAGGTAAAGTACACGCTTAGTCTTTAATATATTTAATGAGAACGCCTCCGGTTTCGGGGGCGTTTTTTTATGTCTTGAGCTATTGGCCAGCACTAAATTCACATTATTTTGCACAACAATAATTGCATTAAGTATTTCCATTTCAGATACTCTTAATGTTATAATTAATATAATCCCAACCTTAAATATAATATATACACAAATCATGCATAAAGGCATGATTTTATTATAATTATACATACGCACCTTATTGTAACCCCCAGGCTTGAAGTTATGAGTAGATAATACCCCAACTTCAAACAAACATTGAAAGCATATGGATATTAGTGGAAAGTCAGATGAATTAGCCGTTGCTATCAAGGAACTTGTTTATCAAAACGAGGAGAAAGGCAAACGCGCTGCTGAGCTTACTATAGCCAACACCGAACTAATATTTCAAAACAAAGAAAAAGGGAAACGGGCAGCAGAACTGGTGATCGCTAATAAAGAGCTTGCATTTCAAAACAAAGAAAAAGGTAAACGGGCAGCAGAACTTACCATAGCCAATACAGAACTCGCTTTCCAAAATGAAGAAAAAGGGAAACGTGCAGCTGAGTTAATGATTGCCAATACAGAACTTGCATTTCAAAATGAGGAGAAGGGAAAACGTGCGGCCGAACTAACTGTCGCTAATACAGAACTTGCTTTCCAAAACGAAGAAAAGGGGAAACGTGCGGCAGAGCTAACAATTGCCAATACCGAACTTGCTTTCCAAAACGAGGAGAAAGGGAAACGTGCAGCTGAACTGACTATAGCTAATACAGAGCTTGCATACCAGAACGAGGAAAAGGGGAAACGAGCAGCAGAGCTGACAATTGCCAATACCGAACTTGCCTTCCAAAACGAAGAAAAAGAAAAACGAGCGGCAGAACTTATTATTGCTAATAAAGAGCTACTTGCATTTACCTACGTATCCAGCCACGACCTGCAGGAACCTTTACGCAAAATACAAACCTACAGCGACCTCCTTGAGCAAGAGAATCCCAATTCAACTGCAAAGGGAAAGGAATACATTAAACGCATTCAATCTGCAGCAGGAAGAATGCAGCAGCTTATTATAGATCTGCTTGAATATTCCCGCATTAATGCCACAGAGCGTAAGTTTGAAATCACAGACCTGAACATAATAATTGAAGAAGTAAAGATCGATTTGAAAGAAGCAATTGAAGAAAAAAATGCCATTATTGATATCCACACTCTTTGCCATGTCAATATCATTGCTTTTCAATTCAGGCAGCTCATATATAACCTCATTAGTAACGCACTTAAATTTTCTGTACCAGGTGTACCTCCTCGTATCATCATTAGTAGCGCTATAGTAAAAGGTAATGCCACAAACCATGAATTTCTATTACCTGGAAGAAGCTATTGCCATATTACAATTAAAGATAACGGCATTGGCTTTGAACCCAAATTCAGTGAACGCATTTTTGAAGTATTTCAACGCCTGCATAATAGGGAAACTTACGCAGGTACAGGTATAGGCCTGGCTATAGTGAAGAAGATTGTAGATAACCACAATGGCCTCATATTCGCTGTAAGTGAAATTAAAAAAGGAGCAACATTTGAGATTTACATCCCCCACTTAGAAACTACATAGCTTAAATGAATTCCTTTGCAGGGTTTTCTCTGCCAATGCAAAAGCAAACAAAATAAGTAAACCTATTGTTTATCTGATCAGCACCGCTGTACCTTTCAGCATCTTCTGTACACCGTCTTTTGTAGTACCTACCATTTGGTAGAAATAGGTGTCCATAGGGGCAGGAGAACCATTATAATTGCCATCCCAGCCAGCACTCTCTGCCTGGTTAGAATAGAATACTTTTTCGCCCCAGCGATTGAAGACTGTGAATTCTGCTATTCTGAAACCACAATAAGGTATAGGGTGCAACCTGTCGTTATCGCCATCACCATTAGGTGTAAAAGCTGATGGTACAAAGGCTTTAGAAATGTCAGGTACTGTTACGGTTATACTGTCTGTATTGGTGCACTTATTGGTATCGGTACCGGTTACAATATACATTGTGGTTTCATCGGGCGTAGCATACGGATTGACAGCTAAAGGATCGCTAACATAGGCTGCCGGATACCATACATAAGTGAGCGCGCCACTAACATGCAATTGCAGTACAGGATGCATACAAGTATATACACCATCTGTCGGCGTAGCAGTAATAACGGGTAACGGCATTACTGAAACGGTTACCGTATCGTGAGAAATACAATTATCACCAAAGTTTACAACTACGGTATAGGTCGTAGTATCTGTAGGTGATGCTAGTGGCATTTGTGCCGAAGTATCGCTTAACCCGGCAGATGGTGTCCATACATAGCTGTTACCCCCAGCAACCCAGAGCCGCGCACTTTGTCCTGCGCATATGGATGTATCCTTGCTTATAGGCAGACGTGGTGTAAAATTGTCAACGTATATAATGCTAAAGAAAGAATCAGCACAACTATGATTTGTTACATTCAGGCTCACCATGTAAAAATTTTGTGAGCCATAGGTATGCTGCTGCGTAAGCCCTCCCGCTGCAGTAGTATTATCACCAAAGCTCCAGCTATATTGCGCAGTACTGCTATAAACAGAGTCTTTATTAAAGATAGAGAAATTTACCAGCCCGTCCTGGCATGGTGGTTTTACCAGTTCTATGCTGTCATTAAGGTTAGGTACGCCAACATACACACTTGCAGTGCTTTGGCATACCAGTTTAAAAGAAACATCGTCTATAGCAAAGTCATTGCCACTGAGTGCAGTTTGCTGGTCATTGATGCATATCGTAATTACAGTGCTGGTATCGCTGTACCATAACGCATGAAACTCTCTCCATAAGCCATTGGTATCTGTAAGGTGTAATGGAGAATCGACCAGTACACCGTTTATTTTGAACTGCAATATTGCAGTATTAGTATTTGTGCAGGAAGCTGCCCATGCTGAGAAGTCATAGTATGTGCCCGGTGCAACAAGAATAGTCTGGCACCAAATATCCGAGTTAGACGAATCACCATTTATCACCATCATGTTACCGGTACCGGTAGTATGGTCGCCAAACGATGCAAAATTAGGATGCACATTCATTGGGTTATTCTGTATTGAATAATACCCTTCTGGCCATAAAGAACCTGCCCCACTTGTATCCCTATAGGTACTGGAAAAATATTGACTATTAGTATTCAAAGAATCAAAATTACCGTCCTGTACGTATTCCGTAGGGGTAAGGCTATAAATATTCAGCGTATATGTTTGCGAAGTGGTACCTGGGGAGAATATAGGATTGTAAAAATTCGTCACATTAATACCTGTAGCTGGTGTCCAGTTACTATCAATTACTGTTAGCCCGGTTGGTACTGTATATTGTGCCAGTATAGATACTGTATCATTATTACATGCATACACCGAATCGGGCATGGCAATAGTAGTACAGGTTTGTGCTATACCTGTATTAAATGCAATAATTAAAACTAAGAAGAAGATTATCCTGATAGATAAACGCATTTCAACAAAAATTAAATTGGCCTATCGCCGATATAATAGACACTAAAGAACAAAAAAAAGTTGGCATTTCCTATATTAAATAACAATACCAGCATTAAAGCACTCCATAAATAACATGGCTGCTGCTTAATATGTCTTCCAATTCTTTTTCTCGCTTTATAATGGCAAATCTCATAGGAGAGAAAACCCAGCGTGAACGCACCTTTGAAAGCCTGTCCTGTGGCGGCAAAAAGATGAGTCGTCTCAACCAGTTCCATGCTACCATGTGCCTGAAAACCAATGAAGTTTTGATTAAGTAAACAACAGTAGATGCATCACTCTGTTCCAGTATGTTACGTAGTTCCTCCGGATCGGTAAGGGAGGATATACAAACAACCGCAGCCTGTCGGGGATTGAAATATGCAATCAGGGATTTATCTGTATGCCAGGTACTGTTACTTATGGTGCGCGCTGCCTTTTCTGCAGTTGACAAATGTTCGGGGATGGTAAATGACTGATCAGGGATATACTTCATTTCCCATTCCTTATGCGATAATGTATCATAAACCGTCCATACATTGTTTTTGTAGTAGTTCAACATCTCTTTCAGGTAAGTCTCGCCCAGCCACTGGGCTTTTACTGCTGCATGAAAGGATGCATAAAAATACAGGTGAGATGCATAGGGTTCATACTGTTCGGGCATGCGCACTACCAGTTCTCTGTTCTTGGCATACACTTTCCATACTATGCGGCGTACATCATCTCCCGCCTCAAAGTCTTTGTAGTTCAGATACTCCCCTTCCACCCTGCGCAGCTGGTCTATCCGCACATCCATCGTCTCCGTTTTTTTAGGATACACTTCGCGGTCTTCTTCGTCTTTTAGTACAGGTGGCTGGTAAAAATGGCCGCTGACAGGCTGCTTCACTGCCAGTGAAAAAAGGTGCAGCATGTCTTCAAAGAAGATAAAACCACCTTTAAGTTCGTATTCTTTTATATCTGGTAGATTAATGCGGCTGCGGCCCGTAACAGCAATACGCCTGAAACCATTCTCCTTACGTTTGTTAGATAACAAACTGAATTTGTCGGTAAGATCATGATCATCATAAAAAAGACGACTTTTTATAAAACCCAAAATAGGCCTGAAAACGCCTTGAAGTGTAGCAGTAAGGAATAGCTTGTTTTTACGCCCATCCCTTGTTTCTGTTGTAAAATTAATTTCAAGATGATATTGTTTCTTTTTTTGTAACCACAGGTAATAAAGCCAGCTAACCACTGTACTAAGAACAGATATTGCTAAAAGTCCAATGATAAGGTCAAAAGTCATTTTACCCATAAGGGTAATGAATGGAGAAAAGGAAGAAGTATCGTCTTTTACAACTGGTCTGTATAATACTTTATAGCATAGCCATATGGCCATGCTGCACAATAAAGTATTGATGGTGAAAGGAAAATATTGCAGGTAGTAGCGTATGTTCCATTTTATCTTTTTCCAGTTCATTGCTGCTGTTTGCCGTGCTGTTTACAATGGCTTTTACGGTACCAATTTAAACAGTTACATTAATAAATAATGTTAAATAGTATCCTGTTTGGGGTTAGAGACGGAAAGGGATAACAGATGCTCCCATGTCTGAAGGTTTGGCAAATAAAATACAGGTCAAGACTAAGATCAGGATTTGGTCAATGTGCGGAACACTTCTTCCAGCGACTGCGTTTCGGCCTGCATCGTATTGATGTTTATATTATTATTCAAAGCCCATTGCATCACTTCCTTACGTATTTCATCTGGCTTGTCCGTAGTCAGTTTCCACTTGTTACCTTCTATATTTTCCAGGCTTTTAATTGATTTTATGCCTGCAAACATTTTCTTGTCCACAGTGCTTTCAAAAGTCACTATCAGGGCACCTTGCGTTGTGTTTGCTTGCTGTATGTGGTCTATTGAATCATCAGCAACTATCTTCCCGTTGTTAATAATAATAACACGGCTGCACATGGCTTGCACCTCTTGCATGATGTGTGTTGACAGCAATACCGTTTTCTGTTCGCCAATCCTTTTTATTAGGTCGCGTATTTCCACTATCTGGTTAGGGTCCAGTCCCGATGTAGGCTCATCTAGAATCAACACTTCAGGATTGTGCAACATAGCTTGCGCCAGGCCCACACGCTGCTTGTACCCTTTCGATAGGGCACCTATTTTCTTATGCGCTTCCTTATTCAGGCCGGTAAGCGCTATCATTTCCTCAATGCGTTTATTGGTGTCCTTTCCCAGCTTGTGGATGCCGGCAGAAAACTCAAGATATTCGCGCACATACATTTCAAAATACAGCGGATTAGCTTCCGGCAGATAGCCCAATCGTTTACGTACTTCCATCGATTGTTCACGCACATCAAAACCACATACCTCTGCTGTCCCCTCCGTAGGGGGCAGGTATGTAGTTATCATCTTCATGGTAGTTGATTTACCTGCGCCATTCGGCCCAAGGAAGCCAACGATCTCCCCCTTCTTTATATCAAAAGAAATATCATCAACAGCCTTCTGGGTTTCGTAAATTTTTGTGAGCGATGCAACTTTAATAGACATACGGCAAATCTACAGATTTTAGAGGCTAAATCAATGTAGCAGAAATGTGAAAGAAATGTGATAACACAGCTGATAGTAACATTAAACCATCACCCCCAAACCATTGAATACAATACAACGATCTGGATAAATGAATAAGGCTCTAGCGTATGTTTAATTTTTCAAGCAATTCAGCCTTGCTATGTTTGGAGAGTGGTATTTTATTGCCACCTACTATCACATACTCTGTATTAATGGTATCAATATGCTGCAGGTTTATGGCATAACTGCGGTGTACCCTGAAAAATATTTTGTCGCTGAAATTAGAAATATAGTGCTGCAACGCAGCCCGTACCAGTATCTTCCTGCTTGCAGTATGCACATTTACATAAACATGCTCGCTTTCCAGGTACAGTATGTCTTTGAATAGTATTTTATGAAAATAGTTGCCTTCCTTAATAAATACGGCATCCTGTACCACATAGTTACCATCAATCTGTAGTTGCAGGCTATCCTGTTGCTTGCTGAAATTGTGCAGGCATATTTCTATTGACGTATAGAGCTCTTCTTTATTGAATGGTTTCACCAGGTAAGCGGGTGGTTCTGTTTCCTTGGCCCTTGCTACTGTAGCAGCATCAGAGTTTGCAGAAAGAAATATAAACGGGATATTAAATTGTTGCTTGATAACGTATGCCAGATCAATACCATCCTTACTTCCTCCCAATGTAATGTCTATCAATATCAGGTCTGGTTTTTCTTCAGCTACCATTACCAATGCTTCTGAATAGGTGCAAGCAGGTTCTGTAACAGCATAGCCTAGCTGCTGCAGCGCATTGCTGATGCCTTCAGCAATGATCATCTCGTCTTCTACTATTCCTATTTTTATAGGTTGCCCCATATATCAAAAATCGGTTAAACGCATCAAAACTCATAATAAAAACACTGCATTAGCAACTCTTTATGAAAACGGCATTATAAAACTAGTATTTAAAAGTGCTTAAAAAAGTATTACAAACAAGTTTTTGTATGCTGATCTTATAAAACCTTTTTACGTTCGTAAACGTCTTTAAAATAAATGCTGAATACACTTCCATTATCATACCTGTATTCAGTATATCCTCCCAGTTGCTTTGATAAACGCGATATCAGCTTCATACCTAATGATGAAAAAGATCTCAGGTTCTGATGAACCGGTAAACCCGGACCATTATCTCTCACTTGCAATAGGAAATAGGATTCATTTCTGGTTAGCATAATCCTCAAAGTTCCTCTCTCGCCCTGTCTGAATGCATATTTAAAAGCATTTGTCAGCAACTCATTAATGATCAGCCCCAAGGGTATAGCAGTATCAATATCCAATATCAATTCAGGTACATCAAATTGTACATCAAGGTCCTGACCAGGATAAGTAAAAACCATAGCAACCTGGCTATACAGGTCCTCTAAAAAACTATGGAGTTCTATTTTAGTTATGTCTTCGTTCTGGTATAGTTTCTGGTGTATAAGCCCTATAGATTTCACCCTGCCCTGCCCCACTGCTATGGCAGCTTTTGCTACCTTGTCATCAAGTGCATGCCCCTGCAGTTCCAACAAGTTGCTGATTACCTGTAAATTATTCTTCACCCTATGGTGTATCTCCTTCATCAATATCTCTTTTTGCTGCAGCGATGCTTCAAGATTCTGCATCAACCCATCAGATTTTATTTTTTCCTTACCCAGCAGGTTATTTGTCTTTCTTTGTGCCCGATTACTTCTCAGTACTATACCTATTATTAATACAAGTACAACTATACCCGCAAGATAAAAACCACGTTCATTACGTTTTTTTGCCACTACCAGTTGTGCCAATTGTATATCTTTCTCCTTAATATCCAGAACCTGTTTATTTTCCAGTTCTTTTATCTTCTGATTATTCTCATTGGAAAAAACAGAGTCTTTGACATCTACATATTGTCTATAACTCTTTAGTGCATTTTTATAGTCACCAGCTGCCTGGTAAGCTTCTGAAAGAGTAAGTATAAATGCCATGGTTGCATCTCTGTAGTTTATCTCCCTACTCGCATCAATACCTTTTTTCAGGTAGGCTATCGCGGTTTCCAGCCTTGCAGACCTGCCGATCGGAATTAAGGAATCGGGCAATGTTGTATGTGCTGTATCTACTGTCATGCGTTCATATAACTCTCCAATATTACCAAGGTTACGAGCTGTGCCATATTTATCCCCTATTTCTTCATATATTTTTAGTGCCCTGAAATCATAATCCAGCGCCATGTTATATTGCTTTTTTTCGTCATAAATATTCCCTATGTTGCCCAGATTTTTTGCAATATTTTTTTTATCATGTAGCTCCTCACTCATTGTTAGGGCCTTGCCACAATATTCCAATGCTTTAACCTGGTTTCCTAAAGCCCAATAAACATCACCTATATTTCCAAGATTGTTAGCGATCTTTATTTTATAACCCATTTCCTCGCACAATTTTAACGACTTCAGCTGGTACTCCAGGGCCTTACTATTGTTTCGCTGCAAACGGTAGGTAATACCTATATTTTCAAGGGCTGTTTCCTCTTCATCTTTATCATGGCTCTCCCTGCTCTTCTTCAATGTAATAAACTCATACTCCAATGATTTGGGATAATTTGAAAGCGCCATATAATTAATAGCCATATCGCTATACGCTCTTATTATTCCCTGGTCCCAGCCTAGCTGCTTTGCTAATTCTAACTGTTTATTGGCATATTTTAAACCTTCGTCAGGATTTATAGTATAATATGTAAAGGACAATCTTCCTAGTAATTTAACCTTATCTGTATCTCCTTTTGCTTTCGGCAGTTCCTGTAGCAAAGAATCAATACGTGCCTGCCCCACCTTCTGTGCCCATAGCATGGCAGGGTATAAAATAAGAATGGATATAAATAGCTGTTTTTTCAAAAGTGTATAATTAATATAATTACTTGCTCGCAATAACAACCAAATTTATATAACGATATGCCATAATAAAAACTAATAACCTGCATTTCAGAACATTATACAGTCATTTCAGAACATTTGAAGAATATTTAAAGATAGGATGTGTATTCTTGTAATGCTTATCAACCACCACAAAACAAACTGCCATGATCTTAAAGTACAAACTAAACGGGAAAAATGCAAGCAGGGAAGAGCTAATATATACGGGTGCAGCAGCAGACCTTATAACAAGATGGGAAAATGCGGTCCGAAAATTTGCCGCCGATATGGATAGGGAAAAAGTAAGCCTAATACTACACCTGGTAAATGGTGAATTAAAAATAATCACAGATACTCGTATGCTGATGAAGCTCTATTGTGAAGTATATAAAAATATGTTTCAAAGCAGTGGATTAAAACAAGCGGTAAAAATATAATTTTTTGAGGGTTGATTATATAAAAAACGGGGCTATCAAGCCCCGTTTTCGTATCCTATATGGTCAATGACTTTTTATTTTCCAGCCATATATTTTTTAGCTTCTATGCTTAATGTAGCATGTGGCACCGCACGTAAACGCGCTTTATCTATCAGTTTACCGGTTACACGACAAATACCATAGGTTTTGTTCTCTATGCGTATCATCGCTTTTTCCAGATGATTGATGAACTGTATCTGGCGGCTTGCAAGTTGTGCAAGTTGCTCACGCTCCATAGCGCCGCTGCCATCTTCCATGTTCATATATCGGTTTTCGGTATCTTCCGTGCCGGCTTCATCCTTACGGGTTATAAGGCCTTGCAGATACATCAGCTCTTTGCGGGCACTTTCCAGCCTGCTCGTTATCAGTTCCCTGAATTCAGTCAGTTCCTCATCGCTGTACCTATAAACTGGGCCTTGCTGCTGTACCGGTTCGTCAAGTATAGAACGGTTAAAGTCAGGCTGGTAGTTGATCATGGTACGGCTTTCATTATTGCCGGCACTTTTACTTTCAACGCGACGATGCGCTACTATTATATTAGGCTTCTTCTCTTCACGCATCATTCTTGATGTAGCTGAAGCAGGAATAGGCGCTGGGGCCGGACGACCCGTAACAGATGTAGTTATTGTTTTTATAGGCGCTTTTACTATCTTCTTACCAGATGCAGTACGCGTAGCCGGTTTTGATTTCTTAGGATCCGGTGGAGGAGGGGGGGGGAGTTAGCGTTTTTTTGGCAGCAGGGGCAGGTGCTGCAGCCTTTACAGGTTCTACCTTCACGGCAGCCACTTTTTTTGCAGGCGCAGCCTTAGGGGCAGGTGCTGCAGCTTTGGGGGTCGGTTTAGGAGCCACAACTACTTTCTTTACTACTTTGGTCTCTGCCACTTTTTTTGTAGGCGCAGCTTTGCTGGCCGGAGCGGCTTTTTTTGCAGGTGTTTTAGATGTTGTCGTATTCTTCACCGGAGATGGATTTTTTTTTGCTTGTTTGAAAACAGGCTTAGGCTGTGCTTTTTTAACGGCCACGGCTTTCACCTCTATTTTTGCTTTTGCACCTTTTTTTGCAGGGGCAGCTTTTGAACTTCCCTTCGCTGCCGCAATGGCCTTTTTAACTGGGGCAGCTTTTTTTATACTCTTAATCGCTATTGCTTTCTTTGCAGGAGCAACTTTTTTAGCTGCTACCGAAGCCTTTTTAGCTGGGGCAGCTGCTGCTTTTTTGGCAGGGGTAGCTGCTACTTTCTTGGCAGGGGCAGCTGCTTTTTTATTTGCAGGTGCTGTAGGTTTTACACTTTTTACTGCCTTAGCAGCCACTTTCTTTTTAGTAGCCATAGCTCAATAGCTTTAAGAGTTTTTAAATATGAGAACTTTCAGAGTCGCTTCGTTTATTTCAATTTCAACACCGTCATTAACATGAGGCATTAAATTGATGTTATCCGCTAAAATTTCGGCGCAAATATAATCGTTATAATTTATTATAGCTGTTTTTAATGGCTCGTACTCTTCTATGTTCACTACTATCCGGTCTGTTAGTTCCAGTCCACTCTCTTTGCGTATGCGCTGTATTCGGTTCACCAGTTCGCGGGCATTGCCTTCGTCCTGCAATTCAGGTGTTACTGTTACATCCAGCGCCACGGTAAGTGTACCGCTGTTTGCTACTGCCCAACCTGGTATATCTTCTGCTATTATATCTACATCTTCTGCTGTCAGCAATACCATGTCACCTTCTACAGACAAATTGTATTGTTTTTCTTTTTCAAGCAATGTTATGGCGTGCTGATCCATCAATACTATGGCTGCAGCAACTGCTTTCATTTTTGTTCCCATACGGGCACCCAACGACTTAAAGTTGGGTTTTAGCTTCTTTTTTATAAATCCTTCAGTATCTGCCAGGTATTCTATTTCCTTCACATTTACTTCACTCATTATAAGATCAGCTATCTTCTCTATTTGTTCCTGTACATGCTTATCCGCAACAGGGATCAATATTTTTTGCAGTGGCTGACGAACTTTTAGGTTCACCTTTTTGCGTATAGACAGCACTAGCGAACATGTATCCTGCGCAAGCTGCATACGTTCTTCCAGGTCTTTGTCTATACAACTGCTGTCTGCTACAGGAAAATCGCACAGATGTACCGATGCACTGGTGTTACGCTTAGTAACAGCATTCAGGTTGTTGTACATCCAATCAGCAAAGAACGGCGCTATGGGGGCCATCAGCAGGCTCAGTGTTTCCAGGCATTGGTACAATGTCTGGTAGGCACATATCTTGTCAAATTCGTATTCACCTTTCCAAAATCGGCGGCGGCATAAACGTACATACCAGTTGCTCAGGTGTTCATCCAGGAAGTATTCCATTCCCCGGCCTGCCTGCGTGGGCTCAAAATCATCCAGGTAGGTAGTAACATCAGCAACAAGGCTTTGCAGCGATGAAAGTATCCAGCGATCTATTTCAGGCCGCTGTGCTACAGGTATGTATTTCTCTTTAAATGTAAAACTATCTACATTGGCATACAGTGCAAAGAACTGGTACGTGTTGTATAGTGTACCAAAGTATTTGCGCTGCACTTCCCTTATACCCTCCACATCAAAACGCAGGCTATCCCACGGCGATGCATTGGTGATCAGGTACCAGCGTGTAGCATCGGCACTGTATTTTTCTATGGTGCTAAATGGATCTATCACGTTGCCCACGCGCTTGCTCATCTTGTTGCCATTCTTATCCAGCACCAACCCGTTAGACACTACGGTTTTATAAGCAACACTGTCAAACAGCATTACACCCAACGCGTGCAGCGTATAGAACCAGCCTCTCGTCTGGTCAACACCTTCTGCTATAAAGTCTGCAGGAAAATTCTTGTGCAGATCATTTTTATGCTCAAAAGGATAGTGCAACTGGGCATAAGGCATAGCGCCCGAGTCGAACCATACATCCACAAGATCAGGCTCACGGTGCATAGCTTTGCCATGGGCAGATGCCAGTATTATATTATCAACATAGGGTTTGTGCATATCCAGGTTCTCCCTGGTTATCTCCTGGTTGATATTAAGGACTTTGTTAGCGTGTGTAGCTTCTTTTATTAGCTCATCTATGCTGCCTATGCACTTGGTTTCTGTACCATCCTCACTCACCCAAACTGGTAGTGGTGTACCCCAGTAACGACTGCGGCTCAGGTTCCAATCCACCATATTCTCCAGCCAGTTACCAAAACGACCTTCACCGGTGGCTTTGGGCTTCCAGTTTATGGTCTTGTTCAACTCTATCATCCTGTCCTTAACAGCTGTGGTCCTTATGAACCATGCATCAAGTGGATAATAGATGATCGGTTTATCTGTACGCCAGCAGTGCGGATAAGTATGTTCATACTTTTCCACCTTAAAAGCACGGCCTTCTATCTTTAGTTTTACAGCTATATCAACATCAACGTCTTTATAGTCTGCATCGTCTTTATAATTCTTTACATAACGACCGCTTAGCTCGCCCAGGTAGTCTATAAACTTACCTTGCTTGTCCACCATCGTCAATATACCTATGTTATTCTTCTTGCCTACCCTGTAATCGTCTGCACCAAATGCAGGGGCGGTATGTACTATACCCGTACCATCCTCAGTAGTTACAAAGTCGCCGGTTATAACCCGCCATGGGTCGCCACCCGATACTTCGCGTGTGTTACCTTCATAAGGCAACAGTTGCTTGTAACGCAATCCTTCCAGCTCCTTACCGGTATATGTGGCCAGTATCTTCCACGGCTGTATTTTACTTTCAGCGGTATAAATATTAAAATCACCTTCAGCAGCTTCAGGCTTAAAGTATTTGTTTAATAAAGCTTTCGCCAGTATTACATTTGTAGGCTGATGGGTATATGGATTGTAGGTTTGCACCAAAACATATTCTATGTTTGGTCCTACTGTCAGTCCAAGGTTAGATGGCAAAGTCCACGGCGTGGTTGTCCATGCCATGAAGAATACCTCCTTGCCCTTGCCTTCATAAGGTGTACCCCACCACGCTTTTGCAGCTATGTCCAGTATGCTTACAGCCAGCTCGTTAGTGCCACCATCCCAATCCAGGTTAGGTAACAACTCAAACATAGCTACAACTGTAGTATCCTTTACATCTTTATAGGTACCCGGCTGGTTCAGCTCATGGCTGCTCAAACCGGTACCTGCAGCAGGACTATAAGGTTGTATGCTTACACTCTTATAAAGGAAGTCCTTTTCGTGCAGTTGCTTTAGCGCCCACCAAAGCGTTTCAATATAGTCGTTATCAAAGGTAACATAGGGCTTGCCCATATC
>JABDEZ010000076.1 GCA_013286835.1 Bacteroidota bacterium | reverse complement strand
TGAGCGTGGCACAGGCAAATACCTTGCGCACTGCTAACCCTGAAGAATACATGACCCGCTCATTGGATACGATAGCTCATCATGTGAACCTAATGTTGGAACTGCAGAAACGCGGAGCCATCACATTCGACTATGGCAACAATCTGCGCGGTCAGGCTCATGACAAAAGAGGAGTAAAGAACGCATTTGATTTCCCGGGCTTCGTACCTGCATATATCAGGCCATTATTTTGCGAAGGTAAAGGCCCATTCCGCTGGGTAGCGCTTAGTGGCGACCCTGAAGATATATACACTACAGACCAGGCATTGAAAGAACTGTTTCCTGATAACAAGGGTTTGCACCGTTGGCTGAATATGGCCCGCGAACGCATAGCCTTCCAGGGATTACCGGCGCGCATTTGCTGGCTGGGTATGGGGGAGCGTGAAAAGGCAGGCTTACTCTTCAACCAATTGGTAAAAGAGGGTAAGGTAAAAGCGCCGATCGTTATAGGCCGCGACCACCTGGACACAGGCTCCGTAGCCTCGCCCAACCGCGAAACAGAAGCAATGAAGGATGGCAGTGATGCTATAGCAGACTGGCCAATACTGAATGCATTGATCAATACCGCAGGTGGCGCAAGTTGGGTATCTTTCCACCATGGTGGTGGTGTGGGTATGGGCTATTCGCTGCATGCAGGTATGGTAATAGTTGCCGATGGCACTGCCGATGCAGAAGAACGCCTGAAACGCGTACTATTCAACGACCCTGCAATGGGTGTGATACGCCATGCAGATGCCGGTTACGAGATAGCAGAAGATACTGCCGAAAAATTTGGATTGGACATCTGGTAAAGGTTTCTTTTAACTATTGATTAATACAGGCTTTGTAGCCTTGTGTAGTTCTTTGTGAATTTTGTATTTAAATTTAACATCGGAACACCCTTTAAAAGACAATAAACTGCACAAAATATGGCATACAGGATAGGACAAGGTATAGACTTTCATCAACTGGCAGAAGGACGCGAGCTATGGCTGGGTGGTGTACATATTCCACACCACAAAGGCGCAGTAGGCCATTCTGATGCCGATGTGTTGCTGCATGCTATTTGCGATGCTTTGCTGGGAGCACTCAGTCTTGGTGATATAGGACAACACTTCCCCGATACAGATGCAACATATAAAGGCATAGATAGCAAAGTACTGCTGAAAAGATGTTATAGTCTGGTACGCGAAAAAGGCTACTGGCTGGTAAATATAGATAGTACAATACTGCTGCAGGCGCCCAAGATACGCCCGTATGTAGAGCAGATGCAACGTGCTATAGCACAAGTATTGCACATGGCTGTTGACGATATTTCTATAAAAGCCACGACTACCGAACATCTGAGCTTTATAGGACGTGAAGAAGGTATTGTAGCTACCGCTAACGTGCTGCTTGAAAAATATTAAGTATATTGTATGTGTTAGAAATTTCTGGCACATACAATAACTTGTCAATTCCCCTTCTACCCCATAACTCTTACCAATCCTGCCATAATTATCTATCGTATATAATGCACTAACTTTATGTACAGAAAATTGGAGGAACAAATGAACAATTGGAACAAACTAACACCCGCAGAAGAAAGGGTGATAGTACACAAGGGCACAGAAATGCCCTTCACTGGTGAATACACAGACAACAAAGCGACAGGCACCTATGTATGCCGCCGTTGTGAAACCCCGCTCTATCGCTCACACGACAAATTTGATTCACACTGCGGCTGGCCATCATTTGATGATGAGATACCAGGTGCAGTAAAAAAAGTACCAGATGCCGATGGCCACAGAGTGGAGATCATTTGCAATAATTGCGGCGCGCATCTTGGCCACGTTTTCACCGGCGAACGGTTTACCAGTAAGAACACAAGGCATTGTGTCAATTCAATATCACTTAAATTCATACCAGCAAAACAAGGAGAACAATAATGGAAAGCAGGGCAATATTCGCTTCAGGCTGTTTCTGGGGCACACAATATTATTTACAAAAAGCAAAAGGTGTTATAAGCACCGCAGCGGGCTATATAGGCGGGCATAAAGACAACCCAACGTATCCTGAAGTATGTACCGGCAAAACCGGGCACGCAGAAGCGGTGGAAGTCATTTTCGATCCGGCCATCATCAGCTATGAAGAACTGGCTAAACTATTCTTTGAAACCCACGACCCTGGGCAGAAGAACCGACAGGGGCCTGACATAGGTACACAATATCGTTCGGGCATTTTTTATCTGGATGATGCGCAAAAAGCAACTGCCGAAAAACTGATAGCCGTACTAAAAGAAAAGGGCTATCCGGTTGTAACGGAAGTAACAAAGGCAACCACCTTCTGGAAGGCGGAAGACTACCACCAGGATTATTATGATAAAAAGAATGGCAACCCCTATTGCCACATCTATATCAAAAAGTTTTAAGAGCATATATTTTATAAAAAGCCGTCCTGATATGGAATCAGGACGGCTTTTTAGTAAGTTGATAAGATCTGTTTAATGCTGCATAGCACTATGAATTTTACCTATCTCATCTCATTAGAGTGTTTTTGTTCAATATTCCTGTAAGCCCATCCATAAATAAGCGGGAACACCCAAAGACTGAATATCATAGCGCAAAGAATACCACCTATAACAACCCTTGCAAGCGGGCGGCTGCTTTCTGAACCAATACCATGAGATATCGCAGCCGGGAATAGGCCTATTGCAGCCATCATCGCTGTCATCATTACCGGGCGTATCCTTGAATTAACACCTAGTTTGATAGATGCGTATAGGGACGAGTTGCCTCCTTTTATTTTATCAAGGTTCTGTTTAAACACGGTAATCAGCAATACCCCATCCTGGATACAAATACCAAACAGTGCTATAAAGCCAATACCTGCAGATATACTAAAATTTGTGCCCGTTATAAACAGTGCGAAGATCCCCCCAACAATAGCAAACGGAACGTTGAGGAATACAAGCAATGCATCTTTAAAATTCCCGAACATCGTAAATAATAAAAGGAATATCAACAACAAACTGATAGGCACAACTTGTGCTAGCCGTTTTGTAGCTCTTTGCTGATTTTCAAAATCACCCTGCCAAGCCATCCTATAACCATGTTTTAATTTCACTTTTTCATTCACTTTTTTCTGAGCTTCGGCTATAGTGCTTCCCATATCGCGATCTCTTACAGAAAATTTAAGCGCTGAATAACGCTCATTATCATCCCTGAAAATAAGGCAGGGGCCGGTTTTCATAGAGATAGTAGCCAGTTCTTTAATAGGCACCTTCGATCCGCTTTGTGTAGGTACAAGAAGGTTAGCTATATCCTCAGGTGTTTTTCTGAAATCTTCTGGCAGGCGTACACGGATATCAAAGGTTCTTGCACCTTCATACAAGGTAGATGCAGCCAAGCCACCTATAGCCATTGCTACCACGGCATTGGCATCGGCAGTTGCCACACCATACAGCGCCATTTTTTGCTGGTCAAGATTTACATCCAACTCTGGTTGACCAATATTATGAATGACACCAAGATCAGAAATCCCCTTCACATTTTTCAAGATATTATACACATCAGTCACCCTATCCTCCATATAATTGAGTGAATCGCCGTAAACCTTTACACAAATGGATCCTTTAACACCAGACACTGCTTCTTCCACATTATCCATAATGGGTTGTGAGAAGTTAAGGTCTGCTCCCGGAATCACAGAAAGTTTATTATTCATCTTCTGTATCAATTCATCTTTACTCATTTTAGGATCCCAATCCTTTTCCGGGTAAAGCATCACAGAAAATTCATTGTTATAGAATCCCGCCACATCGGTACCATCATCAGGGCGGCCCGTTTGCGATACAGCATATTTTACCTGAGGAAAGGTCATTAGTATTTTCCGCACGCTCGTTGACACTTCAACAGACTTTTCAAGGGAAATACTATATGGAGTTTGCACTCTTAACCAAATTGACCCTTCATTCAGCTCAGGTAAAAATTCAGATCCAAGAAACTTGAATGAAAGTAGCCCTACAACCATAACTATTAGGGCTACTGTAACAACAATTTCCTTTCGTTTGTACGCACCGGTAAAACCTCTTAGCATAAAACCAGTAAGGTGGTGCACAAAAGGATTATGGCGCTCATGCACATCCTTTTTAAGCAGAATGCTTATAAGTACAGGTACCAGTGTAAGTGTTGTGATCAATGCCCCCACAAGAGCAAAACCCAGGGTGAAAGCCAGCGGAGAAAACATTTTACCCTCTACTTTTTGAAACGCAAATATGGGCAGCAATCCTGTGATGATTATAAGCTTGGCAAAAAAGATGGCTTTGCCCAATTGAGCACCATTCTTCTTTATCAAACTGTACTTGGCCAACTTATTAAATCGCTCCATGCCCATTTCACGTGACTTGTGATCCAATATCACAAACATCCCCTCCACCATCACCACTGCTCCGTCTATTATAATACCAAAGTCCACAGCCCCCAACGAGAGCAGGTTGGCAGACATGCCCATAAGATGAAGGCAAATAAAGGCAAAAAGCAACGCCAGCGGAATAATAATAGATACGATAAGCGTAGTACGCCAGTTGAACATGAACAAAGACACCAGTAATGTTACCAGAATGATGCCTTCAACCAGGTTATGCGTTACCGTGTGTGTTGCATATTCAATCAGGTCAGAGCGATCGTAGTAAGGTACAATGCGCGTATCATGGGGCAAAATACCATTGTTAAGTTTTTCTACCTTTTCTTTTATGGCCTCTACTACCTCGGTAGGATTTGCACCTTTACGCATTACAACAATGGCTTCCACCACATCAGGCTTATCTGTGATCACCCGTTTGCCGTTTGAATCAGCCAAGCCGTTTGAACGCGCTACCCAACCCAATCTTGGCACGTTAGATATCTTTACCTGGGCAACGTCCTTTACCAAGACGGGCACACCATTGTTATTACTGATGATGATGTTGGCAATTTCATTAATATCGTTAAGCAAACCTATACCACGCACAACAAACGCCTGGTTATTTTGCACAATCATATCGCCACCAATATTGATATTGGTTTTCTGAACTGCATTAAAAACATCTAATGGGGTAATGCCAAGTGATGTAAGCTTTCCCGGATCTACCTGTATCTCATAAGTTTTGGTCTTACCGCCAAAACTGTTAATGTCCCCTACTCCCGGCACTTCACGCAGCTGGCGGTCTACTACCCAGTCCTGTATTGTTTTAAGTTCCCGCACATCGCGTACATCGCTTTCCAGGGTATATCGGTATATCTCACCTGTAGGGCCTGTAGGTGGCTGCACAGATGGCAATACCCCTGTTGGCAAAGTTGCATTTTGCAACAAGTTCATTACTTGCTGTCGCGCTTCAGGATCTTTTACACCGTCATCAAATATGAGTTTTACATAAGACAGACCAAAAATACTTGTACTGCGCAGGCTCACCTTACCCTGTACCGGGTTCATGGCAATTTCCATCGGTATCGTGATGAATTTTTCTACTTCTTCAGCGCTGCGACCGGGCCACTGGGTGATAATACTTATTTCTGTATTGGTTACATCTGGGAAAGCCTCAATAGGCATACTTTTATACGTGAGGATACCGGCAACTACCAGTATCAGCGCACAGAATAAAATGAAGTACCTATTTTTAAGGGAAAACCCAATGATACCTTTAAGGATTTTGTTCATTATTAATTCTTTAAAATGCTTTTTAATTAATTATTTAAAGCGCCATATATAAGTATAGCCTGCGAACCAATAACCAACTCCCCTGGTGTTACACCACTTTTTATGTAAACCATCTTGTTATTATTTGTGATGATTTCTATAGGCCGTATTTGTACGCCCTTCTTTCCATCATATACCAACACATAATATTGGCTGTGGTCAAATATCAATGCATTTATGGGCAGGGAAATTGCCTTTCTATCCAGGTCATTGTTGACGGTAACAGTAGCAAACATTTGTGGCTTTAGTGCATAATCAGGATTGGGTAATATCACACGCATTTTCATTACCCTATTGGTAGGGTCCAGCGTGTTCATCAGTTTATTGATTTGCCCTTTATATATTTTATCAGGGTCCGCAAGCGTGGTTACATCCACATCATCCCCTTCATGCACGCTATTTATATTGGCCTCATATACATTGGCCTGTACCCATACGTCTTTCAGATCTGAAATAGTAAACAGGTTACCACCGTTGTCAGTACGAATGGCCATACCATTGGTCACATTTTTTTGTACTATAAAACCATCAATAGGTGCCTTTATTAAATACTCCCCTTGCTTATTATTGCCATTTATCTGTAATACTTTTTCGGCAGCAGTTTTTGCGGCTACAGCCTGTTCATAATTTATCTGCGCAGTAGCTACATCTATTTGCGAGGCAAGTCCGCTAGCAGCCATCTGCTTCTGTTTCTGAAGCAGTTTTGAATTCAGTGTAACGTTGGTTTCTGCATTGATCAATGCAGCATTATAATTAGCTATCTCTACACTTTTAATGATGCCAAGTATTTGCCCTGCTTTTACATGATCGCCTAGCATTACTTTGGAATCCTGTACATTACCACTGATCAATGGATATACATTCACTACCTTATCCTGATCAAAATCTACCACGCCATTAAATTTAATAGACTGGGTAAGATTGGTGATCTTGACTGTATCTATCACCAGGGTTTTCAAAACAGAATCAGATATCACTGATGGGTTAGGTTGTTCTTCTGCAGCCTCTTTCTTTGACGAGCAAGACAACATGCCGGTAAACATAACCACAGGTAGTATAACGAATAAGCTCTTTCTTATTGATACCAACATATAAATATTTTTATTTGCGTTTTTGAACTTTTTTAGTTGAGTCTTTTATTAAACAGGCTTCTCAGATATCTTACGTTTGCCTGGAAACTATCTCCCAGATTTACTTATTGAAAATCCTGGTTCCTGTTGTGAAATTTAGTTGCTCCAGTTGGCTCATACGGTTATAGCGCAGGTTATTCAGCTGCACCACATTTTGCTTATAAGCATCGTAAAAATCGGTGAACTCCAACAGGCTGATATTATGCGCCTTAAAATTCTTTGTCACCTCACCTATCAGGAAGTCAATATTATTCTGAAATTTTGGATCGAACGAGTTGAGCAATTTTTCTGCACGCACAGCACCTAAATAAGCATTAGCAACCTGGCTTTCTACCGCATCCTGGGCTCCTTCCAGTTGTTTCTTACTCGATTGCACACCTATTTTCGCCTGTTTTATATAACCTTGGTTACGATTAAAAAAGGGTAATGGGAAATCTACACCAACACTGTTATAGTCCTTTACGTAACTGCCAAGGCGGTCATAACCTAGGTCAATATTAAGATCTGGTACAGCCAATGCCTTCTGCAGCACCAGGTTTTGTTGGTTAAAAGTTACATTAGCCTGTGCTATTTTCAGGTCAAAACGATTTTGGTAAGCACTGTCTACCAATGCCTGGTACGGTATATTTAGCAACGACAGTTTATCTTGAGGTAAGTCATCAACTTCGGGTACTATATATACAATTGCTTTAGCCCTCAACAATAGTTTGAATTCACTCTGCACATCGTCTATACTATTTTGCAGTGTTACCAATTCTGCCTGCAAAGTATATTCCTGCGATTGTATGCGCACAAGATCAATATCTGAAACATTCCCTTTTACTAATTGTGCTGCATATGCGGTATCTGTTGTATGTAAAGAGTTGATCTCAATATCATACACCTTTTGGGTTTGCTGTAAATAATAAATGTTATAAAAATCATTACGCAGTGTGTAACCTAACGTACGTATAAGATCAGAAAACTGGTATTCGGTTAAAGCAACACCCGTCTTGGCCAGTTGAATAGCCTTATTGCGTTTACCGGCTGTTTTTATAAGCTGGCTGTACTGCATACTTACTTCTCTATCGCCATTAGTATTGTCGAAAAATTTACTAGTAACAGGATTGTAGAACCCTGTGGCTACGTTGAACTGAGGATTGTCAAACAACCTCGCGGTAATGATACCAGCCCTGGCGCTATCGATGCTATATTTTTGAGCTATGAGTTGAACATTATTTTTAATAAACAATTCTTCAGCCTCATGCAACGTAAGTTTTAGGGTATCTTGTAAATCCTGAGCATGCAGGATGTGTATGTTTAAAAAGCATGTGCAATATAATATGCACATACCTTTCACAAGCTGTTTAATAAGCATGCAATCTCTTTATTTAAATGAAAAATGGGTATTAGGTATCGTTAATTAAAAATTAACACAGCTTGGGAGGAGGAGGATTGATCTCTTTAAAATAAAGAAATGAATAAACCGGATGAACTGCCGGAGTATGTTTCAATGATGTAATTTCAACATACCTGGGATGGTATGCTATACATGGCAATATCGATTCGAAAGATTTAAATTTACCTATATTAAATTTACCTGTGGTTCTACCTTCAGTGGATATAGATGTAGTTTTGTTGCTATTAAATGGCGTACTAGATGGCGCTAAGGTTGCCACACCTATACAATACTTATTAGTAAGTGGGTGCTGGTTAAAGTGCATATCGTATTCCTTATCGCCTTGTATATCCAGAAAAATGCTGCACAATAGCAACATAATACTGAAAAACTGGACGATATATAATTTGAATTTTGCCACTATCCTTTAATCGCTGCAATATTAATCAATGGAAAAATAAAATCATGTTAATCCTTTGTTTATTTTAAGTGGTAATTTTCATTTTTAAAGACTTTAATAATCACATAACAAAAATAACATCTGCAATTAATATGATACCTGCATCTGAAATCATTAAAAACATAGAACAGTTTGCCCCACTGCAATATCAAGAATCGTACGACAATGCGGGAGTACAAGTAGGGACAAGCGACTGTGAAATAACGGGTGTCCTTATTACACTGGATGTTACAGAAGAAGTAATAGCCGAAGCCATAGCACGGGGTTGCAATATGATAATAGCTCATCATCCACTGATATTTTCAGGACTTAAAAGATTAGCCGGACGGACTTATGTGGAGCGTTGCGTGGCCATGGCCATAAAAAATGACATCTTGATATACGCCGCCCATACCAACCTGGACAATATGCGTAATGGTGTAAATGCTAAAATAGCCGAAAAGCTGGGCCTTATAAATACCTCCATCCTCGCCCCCTTGCCTGGCAGTTTGCGTAAACTATTCACTTATGCCCCCATATCTACAGCCGATGCTATACGTGATGCCCTGTTTGCTGCTGGTGCCGGCCATATAGGCAATTATAGCGAATGTAGCTTTAATACCACCGGTACAGGTTCATTTAAACCTGGCATTGCGGCCAACCCGGCTATTGGCGAAGCCGGTGGCGACAGAGAACAAATAACCGAAGTTAAAATAGAGGTATTGGTACCCATTGATAAAGAACAGGCTGTACTACAGGCTCTCCGCAACGCACACCCATACGAGGAGGTAGCCTACGAGATCATATCGCTGCAAAATACCAACCAAGACATTGGCGCCGGTATGGTAGGCTACCTGGAAACAGAAATGAATGAATCTGCTTTTTTAGCATTTGTAAAAAAGACTATGAAGGCTGGTTGCATAAAACACACCCCACTGCGCAACCGTAAAATTGGTAAAGTTGCTGTATGTGGCGGCGCTGGCAGCTTCCTGCTCAAAGATGCTATACAGGCCGGGGCCGATATCTTTATCACGTCTGACTTCAAATACCATCAATTCTTTGACGCGGATGGTCGGATAATCATTGCTGATATAGGACATTACGAAAGTGAACAATATACCACAGAAATTTTTGAAACCATACTTAAGAAAAAATTTCCTAATTTTGCGGTTCTTTTAAGTAATATATCCACAAATCCGGTAAAATATTTTTAGTAATATGGCTATAGTTAAAGACTTCTCGGTTGAAGAAAAACTTATTGATGTACTGGCCCTCCAGAAGATCGACTCTAAAATAGATGAGATCCACACCCTTAAGGGCGAACTGCCAATGGAAGTAAAAGATCTTGAAGATGAGATCGAAGGCCTTCAAACCCGCATTACCAATATAGATGCGGAAATAAACAGCATTAACACCTTTGTTGAGGCAAAAACCAACGCGAAGAAAGATGCACAGGCACTGATAAAGAAATACGAAAAGCAGCAGGACAATGTAAAGAACAACCGTGAGTTTGAAGCGATAAACAAGGAAATTGAAATGCAGGAGCTAGAGGTGAAACTCTGCGAAAAGCATATCAAAGATGCATCTTTCGAACAGCGCGACCGTACTAACGCACGCATTAAGACTGAAGAAAAGATAAAGGATGTAGAAGAAGCCCTTACTGCAAAACGCTCTGAGCTGGAAAAGATCATTGCAGAGAACGTAAAGGAAGAAGAAGCGCTACAGGTAAAATCTGAAGAAGCAAAATCTAAAGTTGACGCCCGCCTGCTTATTGGCTACGAGCGCATACGCACCAGCTATCGCAATGGCCTTGCTGTGGTACCGGTAGTACGCGATTCTTGCGGAGGTTGCTTTAATGTAATACCACCACAACGCCAGTCTGAAATACGCCAGCACAAGAAAGTGATCGTTTGCGAACATTGCGGACGCATATTGGTTGATATAGACCTGTACGACCAGGTTAAGATCAGCTAACCCACTGCTGCACTCACAATACTTATAAGTACAATTGCTATAGCCCCGTCCCGCAAGGTCGGGGCTATAATAAAAAATAGACCTGCCTGTAATGAACATTCTGTTATTAAATTACAGCTTGTTGAAACTCAAATGCTGTTTATGGTAAAAGGCATACTATCTTTAACCCATAGATAACCCGTTGAAGAAAAATAATAATTACTTTTGGCCATAAATTTCAAAAATAAACTATGCAAGTAGCAATCATAGGTACAGGCTATGTTGGCCTGGTTTCTGGTACATGTTTTGCCGAAACCGGCAACGATGTAATGTGCATTGATAATAACGCAGAAAAAGTCAACCAGCTTCGCCAAGGCAAGTCTCCCATATATGAACCAGGGCTTGATGTGCTCCTTGAACGCAATATAAAAGACAAGAGGATACAGTTTACTACTTCGCTGGCTGATGGTATTAAAGATGCACAGATCATATTCCTGGCGCTCCCTACCCCACCCGGTAAAGACGGCGCTGCAGATCTGCAATACGTGCTCGACGTTGCTACGCAGCTCAGCACTATGATCACCGATTATAAAGTGATCGTAAACAAGAGTACTGTACCCGTAGGGACTGCCGAAAAAGTATCGGAAGTGATAGGCCGTAAGCTGAGCCGCGACCTGTATGATGTGGTTTCAAACCCAGAGTTCCTGCGTGAAGGTGTGGCTGTAGAAGACTTCCTGAAGCCTGACCGTGTGGTGATAGGCACATCTTCTGAAAGGGCAAAGAAAACAATGGAAGAGTTGTACCAGCCTTTTGTAAGGCAGGGCAACCCAATATACTTCATGGACGAGCGCAGCTCTGAAATGACCAAGTATGCTGCAAATGCCTACCTGGCTATGCGTATATCTTTCATGAATGAAATGGCCAACCTGTGCGACCGTGCAGGCGCTAATGTGGATTGGGTACGCGTAGGTATTGGTAGTGACAGCCGCATAGGCAAGCGCTTCCTGTTCCCAGGTGTAGGTTATGGCGGCAGCTGCTTCCCTAAAGATGTACAAGCCCTGGCGCAGACCGCACGCGAGTTTGACTACGAATATGCGCTCGTGAACACCGTAATGAAGGTGAACGACAACCAGAAGCTGATACTGGGGCGTAAAATAAAAGAATTCTTTGGCAGCGACCTTACCGGCCGCAAGTTTGCTATATGGGGCCTGGCCTTTAAACCAGAAACTGATGATATACGCGAAGCACCAGCTTTGTACCTGATAGATGAACTGCTGGAAAGCGGTGCAGAAGTTTGCGCCTTCGACCCGGAAGCTATGCCAAACGTAAAGCGCATTTTCGGTGACAAGATCAACTTTGCTACTGAAATGTACGATGCTGTGGATGGCGCCGATGCCCTTATCATTGTTACTGAGTGGAGCGAGTTCCGCAACCCTGATTTCAAACGCATCAGCAAATCTATGAAGCAGGATGTAGTATTTGACGGCCGTAACGTGTATAGCCTGGATAAGATGAACGAACTTGGCTTCTACTACGAGAGCATGGGCCGCAAGACCATACACCCCGAATTGCACAACAACATAGAGATACCACAGAGCACAATAGTCCGCGACCGTGGTGTACATAATGACTAATTGAATATCTACCGTAGCCCGGCTCTCAACAGCCGGGCTATTTTTATATGCCGGACAAACCAGCAATTTATTAGATTTGTCTGCAACTTAGAAATATAAAAAATACCAAATAAAACGCATGACCAACAAACGCATCCTCATTACCGGCGCCGCAGGCTTCCTTGGCTCGCACCTGTGCGACCGTTTCCTGGCCGAAGGCTACACTGTGGTAGGTATGGATAACCTGCTTACCGGCAACATCAAAAACATTGAACACCTGTTCCCGGTAAAGGAATTTGAGTTCTACCACCACGACATCAGCAAGTTTGTACACGTACCCGGCAAGCTTGATTATATACTGCACTTTGCATCGCCAGCCAGCCCAATAGACTACCTGAAGATGCCGATACAGACCCTTAAAGTAAGCTCCCTGGGCAGCCACAACCTGCTGGGCCTTGCAAAGAGCAAGGGCGCCCGTATCCTTGTAGCTTCTACATCGGAAGTATATGGCGATCCGCTGGTGCACCCGCAAACTGAAGAATACTGGGGTAATGTAAACCCTATTGGTCCACGTGGGGTGTATGATGAGGCTAAGCGCTTCATGGAAGCTATAACTATGGCCTACCACACCCACCACAAGCTGGAGACCCGCATCATACGCATCTTCAATACCTACGGGCCACGTATGCGCCTGGATGATGGCCGTGCACTGCCTACGTTCATGAGCCAGGCTTTGCGTGGCGAAGATGTGACCGTTTATGGTGATGGTTCGCAAACACGCTCTTTCTGCTATTGCGATGACCTAGTAGAAGGTATTTACCGCCTGTTGCTGAGCGACTACGCCATGCCGGTGAACATTGGTAACCCATCAGAGATCACCCTGCTGGAGTTTGCTGAAGAGGTAGTGAAACTTTGCGGTTCTAAATCGAAGATCGTGTATGAGCCACTGCCACAGGATGACCCTAAGCAGCGCAAACCAGACATTACCAAGGCACAGACCATACTGGGCTGGAACCCTAAGGTGGACCGCCACGAAGGGCTAAAGAAGACTTTGGAATACTTTAAGCAGCACATTTAATAATACATATTTTATAATAATGAAGAGGTGGGCTATGGCTCACCTTTTTGTTTTTAATAGTTTCACTTTTAGTGTGGTTGTCTTGTCCGATTTTAAAACGAAAACCGGACAGGGCTTTGCGTTGGTATGCGGAAATGCTTTGTGGTGGCTAATATGCGTTTATTTTAACTGTCTGGGCTGTCCGGTAATCGGACAGGTGGTGATATTTTGTGCAGAGCATATTTTGCTACTTCGCGAGGGTAACCACCCCGGCCGTTGGCCACCCCTCCTTGAAAAAAAGGAGGGGAACTTAAACCGTTTGATAGAAAATGTCTGTCAGAAAAAATGGGGGCGGAACGGACAATTTGCGGGGGTGATTGGGTTGTAATGTTTGCTGGTGGCTGTTTTGGGTGTTGCGCTATGAAATAAAAAATGTAGGGAAATGTCTTAAAATGTCTGTTGTTAGACATTTTAATTTTTGTGGTCTGAAATGTAGTTTTGTTTGGAAGGTTTATAGTTTGAAGGTTAATTGCTGCAATATACGATGCTGGCAGAGGGGCTACCAAAAGAAGATATACACAGTTC
>JABDEZ010000075.1:13305-14024 GCA_013286835.1 Bacteroidota bacterium | reverse complement strand
CTATATCCGGCAAAACAAATTCAAAAGTGCTATCAGCGATGCCCCCGTTTAACGCAAGTCTTCCAATAGTGCCTAATATCATGTTTAAGACAACGTAACACATTGGCTAATCGTGTCCAGCTTGCAATCCCTTAATCGTGTTCAAGACAATTTTCCCACTGGTCGAAGCGTCCGCTTCGTCCCGCTTCCCTAAAAATCCTCAATCCACCAACTCAATATCCAACACCTGCAAAAACGAAAGCGCCTCCGGCAGGCTGAATTTTGCTTTGGCTATCTTGTTGGCGGCAGGGTCTATATAATAGTTTTTGGCGCCTGCAAAGTTGGCCTTGGTGAGGTCTGTATTAGAGAACCGCGCCCCACGCAGGTCGGTATATCCAAAGTCTGCCTGGCTAAGGTTGCACTCGCTGAAGTCAGCCTCATCGGCCTGGCAGTATACTATCTTGGTCTTTCTCAGGTTTTTGCCATAAAATACGCTGTAGCTGATGCGGGAATGTAAGAACTGTATAGAAAAAGGATTGGTAGCCTCGCTCCACGCTATGCCCATAGCCTTGCAGTTGTTCACGGTAATATTGGTAAACGCAGTGTCCTGGAACTTCATCAGGGATATATCGCAGTCATCAAACGTACACCCGTCAAAGCTGCTGTCTTCAAACTTACAGCCCTTCATGCTCGATTTTGAAAAAGTACAATTCCTGAAAACTCGGCCTATTAGATGCTTG
>JABDEZ010000075.1:0-13295 GCA_013286835.1 Bacteroidota bacterium | reverse complement strand
TTTTCGTAAGTGATATTTTCAAATTTTTTGTCCTTGTGTATTATCTCTCCGGGATTTGCTTGCATCATACCTTGTTGATAGCAAATGTGCTGCATTTTAGGCAAAGAAGCATATCGAAATTTATTTTTTTAATTGGTTTAAGTGTATGCAAAACGTTTTCTTCACTCTTGCTCTTTGAACCTTTGTAGGCGACTTTTAGCCACAACAAAAGGCTGCCTCAAAGAAGCAGCCTTTATGTTTTTATAGAATATCAATTTCAGGAGTTAATATTAATACACCACGACATTAATACAGCCTGTAAAAGGATAATTAGGTGTCCAGTCAACAGAATTTGACGTTGATGAACACGGGGAAGGTGATGTTGTGAAAGAGCCGGTAACAGTGCTGCTAACGCATCCAATAGGGGAAGATGAAAAGCTGGAAGTTGCAGACGTAAAATTTTCTGTAATTGATACATCGGTCCAGGTATAAGGACCTCCAACATATGGGGTTGTTGCAGGTGGAGCCCCAATCCCTACCCATGTCGTCAATGAGTGAGCGTCACCCGCAGTTACCACACCTCCGGCTGCAGTAAAGGTATAAGCCCAGTCATCTCCGCAAGGATCTGAAGGGTCATCACAGTAAATCGTAACTGTCATACTCGCACTGGAGCAGATAGCAGTAGCGTCAAGTTGAAAATGTGCAATTTGCGCATGTGTGCCTGTCTGTATAAGGCCAACTAGGGCTGTCAATAAAAGTATCTTTTTCATTCTTTTTCTTTTTAAGGTTATTTAATCGTTTAAAATTGTTTTATAGCAATGAATGACCTTATTAGTTGGCGGAGAGTGTATAGCCGTTGCCATATCAGTATATTTTAAGAGTGAAAAATAAACCTGATTAAATACTATAAATAAATGCAATGCTAATGTGCTGTTAAAAGTATAATATTTTTTATTAATAAAAAAGCGATTTGATGGTGTTTTTTTATAGAAAATTTAAAACATAGCATGAAGGGCCATAAGCGATTGAATTATAATGAATTAATTACAACATGAATAGTGTCAGCTTACTTGGTAATAATGACGGGGTTATAAAAGTTAGTGCGTCTGGCCTGGCCTGTTCTTTCGCAAATGCTTGCTACTTACGATTTGTACTTAATACACGCTCAAAAATGTGTATATCTTCATTTGCCCTAAATCACACATTGTCTTACCTTTGTCCTGCAACAGGCATACTTCTAAAGTTGCAATAATTACCCCTCTGCGCTCCCCGCAAACCATAAACCCTCCCTTATGAAAACTGAACAAAAACAAAAAGCCAAAGAACTGTATTTCAACTCACATATGTCACTGGCCCAGATAGCCGATGAAATTGACGTAGATCCCAAAACACTGTATCGTTGGGCAAAAGGAGAAGCTTGGGATAAATTAAAACAAGCTGCTTTGGTTGCACCGGCTATAGTGGTTGAAAATATGTTCACCCAGCTTTTAAAGCTCCAGAAGCACATCGCCTCCCGTGCCGATCAGTTTCCTACCATCCAGGAAGCTGAAATTACACGTAAGTTAACTTCATGCATTACCCAGATGAATAAGTATTTAGAACTGGGCATGAACATGAAAATAACAGACAGCTTCTGCGATTATATATATGACAACGATCCGTTTCACGCTATGGACCTCATACGTTGCGCAGACGACTATTTTTGCGATAAGCGTTTTGAGGCTCAGGAAAACAAAGTACTCCCATGGCATAACTTGCAGCAGCAAACTGCTGAAGAGCCATACAGTAACCATATGCAATCGTCTGAGGGAACTGATGTCGTGCCCGCGCCTTTCACTCATAAAGAAATGCCCGATACCGATATTGCAAATGCATCGGGCATTTCTCTCGCTGTAGCTGCTGAAAACCCTTCCCATAAAGCATTACAGCCTGCCGATCTGGAAAGGGTATTCGGGCACAAATCGGGCATTTTCGGGCATTCATCGGGCTCGCCCAAAAGAAATAAAAAGCTTACAATGTCCGAAAGTTTTGCCGCTATGGTCGCTGCCGATAAAGAACGTACAGTTGCCGAAATAGAAGCCATGCACGAGGGCTATTACAAGAAACTCGAAGAATACGAAAAAAGGCAAAAAATGCGCAAAGCAGGGTAACTGGTGAGAAGATATTCATATGCTCCTCTGCTGCATGCTTCTTGTAAGGAAGGGAAGGCGGTTATATCAGTATGATTGTCTGTTGTGTCCGGTCCTGTACAATATGAGTGGACAGGCCGTATGGGCTTGCGGCACTTGTACTGCCAGTACATTGACCATTAATAATACTGATTTGCCACAGGGCATGTATTTTTTAAAGATCAACCATGACAATGCTGGAAAAGTGTACAAGATCGTAAAGCAATAATTTAATGTTATGAAAAAAGGAATGTTTTTGTTCGTTATTGGTTTATTAATTAGTTGTAGTAAATCTTCAACAGCGCCCATAACGCAGAGCTATGTAAGTTTCTACGCAAATGGAGTAAGCTCCGTTATTAATGGTCCATTCGGTTATACGAATCCAACTGGTGTATTGTTTGGATATCAACAAAAAAATAACGACACTACTAGTTTTTTCTTTTCTGGAGGAGATAAATTTGTATTGCAGTTATATGTATATATTCCAGTTCAATTGCCATTAAATATTAAATTAAATTTATTTAAAAAATATTCATATTATGCTGATACGGACTATTCTGATATTGATAGCATGCGTAATTTATTCTTGTTGGATACAACACAATCATACATAACCTTTACTGAGATAGACAATGCAAAAATATCGGGTACATTTGCTTGCCAGGGCGCAAATAATATAGGGAAGAGTGTGAGTATAACCCAAGGGAAGTTTACTGTGTTTAGATGATGAGCATGAAAAGGCCATGTTATTTTTAACCAGCTGCTTAGTATTAAGTTGTAGCAAAAACAATACTAATCCTCTCTGGTCCGAGAACCCCTGCGGTGCAGACGCATATTATAATCTAAATCTGCTTACGCCACTTATGACACCCCCCCTCTACAGGAGTGGGAAATATTAATGATGACCTGATTAGTGTTTATCCCAACCCATCTAATAATGAATGGCATATTTCTTTTAAACAGTTTAATAGTATAGGAACATATGCGGTTACTTTGTACAATATGAGTGGTCAGGCAGTATGGGCTT
This sequence comes from Bacteroidota bacterium, assembly GCA_013286835.1. Taxonomy (GTDB): domain Bacteria; phylum Bacteroidota; class Bacteroidia; order Chitinophagales; family Chitinophagaceae; genus JABDEZ01. Next base: position 10,121 of record JABDEZ010000075.1, on the reverse strand, counting down.
GCAGCACTTGTAGTGCAAATACATTAACCATTAATAATACTGAGTTACCACAAGGTATGTATTTTTTAAAGATAAATCATGACAACGGTGAAAAAGTGTACAAGATCGTAAAACAATAATTTAATATTATGAGAAATTCATTTTTAATTTTTTTTAGCTGTTTATTAATTAGTTGTGGTAAATCTTCAACTGCTCCAGTCACACAAAGCTATTTGAGCTATTATGCAAATGGTACATTTGCTTCTTATAATGGTCCTTTTGGATATACGAATTCTTATGGTGTACTTTCCGGATACCAAATTTATTCAGATGGAACTGCATCATTTTCATTAAGTTCTGGAGACAGTAAGAGCGTACAATTGTATATACGTACGAACAATCCGCCACCTACGAATATAATACTCAAAGTTTCAGATAGTTTATCATTTTATCCTGCTACCGATAGCACAAATAATAATTCATATAAGTTTGATACTACATCTTACATAATATTTTCTGCATTTAATAGTACGATGATATCCGGGACATTTGCTTGTCATGGAACAAATAATAGTGGGCAGAGTATCAGTATAACACAAGGAAAGTTTACTGTATTCAGATGAGTAATAAGAAAGATCATTATTTTTAACCAGTTGCTTAGTATTAAGTTAGCAAAAACAATTCTAATCCTGCAACTGACAATACTCTAAGCTTTAACGCTAATAGACAATCTTATTTTTATACTGGTACATTTGCATGATAACCGATGCTAGCTTACCGAAAGCCGCGCTGTTTTATTTTTAAAGAGGTCGTCATACACTTCATTTCCAAAATCACTGAGCCTTATCACGTGATTTTTATTGAGGTAGTTGGCAAAGAAGTTGGTAACTACTAGGTTTTCATCAAACAGCTCATTATATGCTTCATTAAAATCAGCGTCGCTAAGTTGGTAGGTGTCCTGGTATATTTTACTTATTTGTTTTGAATCTGCTGGCCCCGTTTTTTTCATTAGTTCCATCAGCTTTAAAGCGGAATTTTTCAAATTCATTTCCTCATCTAAATTTGTAAAACCTTGTTTTAAAAATAATGCCATAAGTAAATTAATGAAAGTGATTAAATAATATGCATGAATGCAATTGCTATTTTTTTTCCTGGAATAAGTAACTAAACTAGAACAAAATTCTTAAATCTGCAATGCATTTTAAAATAAAAATTCATCCAATTTTAATTCTTAACTGATTAATATACAGCTATATATGCATAATACAGGAGTTTTGGCCTGCAAATTTAAGCTGATCGCGCATCAGGCTATATTATCTTAGAATCAACTTTGCATTTGCAAGTAAAAACGTGATGTGCGGGAGGTAGAGATGGTTAAAATAAAATGCAAGTGGGTCTTTAGCTGATCTTGCTCCAGTTATTTTCTTTAGTATTTTGCACCATTATTGTGCGCAAGGGCTGGTGCTCGGGTAGGGTAAGGCCGGGATCTTTCTCAATAATTTTTTTGGCCGCTATACGGGTTTGTTCCATTATAGCGCCATCGGTTACTATATCGGCTATCTTAAATTTCATAATGCCGCTCTGGCGGGTGCCATACATATCGCCCGGGCCACGCATGGCCAGGTCTTCTTCCGCAATCAGGAAGCCGTTTGAGGTACTGGTCATGATCTGCATACGTCTCTTGCCTTCCTGCGACATTTTATTGCCGGTAAGCAATATGCAATAACTCTGCTCGGCACCACGACCTACGCGGCCCCTTAACTGGTGCAGCTGAGAAAGGCCAAAGCGCTCGGCACTTTCTATAAGCATTACCGATGCATTGGGTATGTTCACGCCCACCTCTATAACGGTAGTGGCCACCAGCACATTGGCTTCGCCGCGTACAAAGCGCTCCATATTGCGTGCCCTTTCGCCGGCTTCCTGGCGGCCATGCACCATGGCTACCTTGTACTTATCATCGGGGAACCACACTTTTACCTGCTCATAACCTTCCAGCAGGCTCTCGTAGTCCATCTTCTCAGACTCATCTATCAACGGATATACAATGAATGCCTGGCGGCCCTTATTTATTTCTTTTTTTATAAAATCCATTACCTGCGCACGAGACATGTGGGTACGGTGTACGGTTTTTATCTCCTGCCTGCCGGGTGGTAGCTCGTCTATTACAGATACATCCAGGTCGCCATACATGGTCATAGCCAGTGTGCGGGGTATAGGTGTAGCCGTCATTACCAGCACATGGGGTGCTATCTCATTTTTAGACCATAGTCGCGCTCGCTGGCCTACGCCAAAACGGTGCTGCTCATCTATTACAGCAAGCCCCAGGTTTTTAAAGGCCACATGGTCTTCTATAAGCGCGTGGGTACCCACAGCTATTGGTATAGTACCATCGGCAAAGCCTTTCAGTATTTCTTTTCGTTCCTTGCCCTTAGTGGTACCAGTGAGTATGGCCACAGGTATATCCATGTCCTGCAACAAGGTGCATATACCCTGGAAGTGTTGCTGGGCCAGTATTTCGGTAGGGGCCATCATACAAGCCTGGAACCCATTGTCCAGCGCCAGCAGTATAGACATGAGCGCCACAATGGTCTTGCCGCTGCCCACATCGCCCTGTACCAGCCGGTTCATTTGCTTGCCGGTAGCAGTGTCAAAGCGTATTTCCTTCAACACCCGCTTTTGGGCATTGGTAAGCTGGAAGGGCAGGTGCTTGTTGAAGAAGTTGTTGAAGTTATCGCCCACTTTTTCAAACTTCCAGCCACGCTGTATGGTATGCTGCAGGCGCAAGCGTGCTATAGCCAGTTGCGATGCCAGCAACTCCTCCCACTTCAATCGGTACCTGGCCACCTGCATGTGCTCTTCACTATCGGGGAAGTGTATCCACTTTATGGCATTGTACCTGCTGCACAGCCTGTATTCACTCAGTATATCTTGGGGCAATACTTCTGGTATATCGCCGGGGCTTATTTTCTCAAAAAGGCTTTGGGTTATTTTGGCAAAAGAACGGTTTGTGATGCCGCGTACTCTTAACTTCTCTGTAGTAGAGTACACGGGTTGCAGCCCGCCACGAGTATTTTCTGCATTCACCAGTTCTATCTCCGGGTGCGATATGCTGGGCGACCCGTTGAAGAACGACACTTTACCAAATACTATGTAGCGTTCGTTCTCGCGCAGGTTTTTCTTCATCCACTGCGCCCCTTGGAACCATATAAGGTCGATCCTGCCGCTATCATCATACAGGGTGGCTACCAGCCTGCTTTTACGGCCTTCGCCCTCTTCATTTATGTTGATGAGGGTGCCGGTTAGCTGCACCATATCGGTCTGCTCGTTTATAGCGCCGATCTTTACCATCTGGGTACGGTCGAAATAACGGTAGGGGTAGTGGTACAGCAGGTCTTCAAATGTGGCTATCTCTAATTCACGGCGCAGAAGTTCTCCCCGTTGGGGGCCTACACCCTTCAGGTATTCTATGGGAGAATCTAATATGGAAGCAAAATTGGCTATGGTTATGTTTTTATCTTGAACACGACTGCAAGATTACGGGATTTAAGGACGATACAATTCGCGCCCATCATGCAATCTTCTTCATCGTGTTCAGAAAATTACCTGTTCTTGTTTTCTACTGCCAATACGGTGCGTATGTTCAGCTCGTGGGCTGCACGCATTACAGCAACTATATTGTCGGCAGTAGCATCTTTATCGGCATTGATGACCACGGTAGGCTCGGCATCCTGCGACTTAGCCACCATACGAGCTATGTCGCTCTGCAAAGAGTCGACTGATACGGCTTTGGTAGCTACAAAAAAGTGCTGCTTGGCGTCTATCGATACCACAACGGTCTGCTTAGACTTGGTATCGCTTTTAGCCTTAGGTATAGAGAGCTTCACCACATTAGGGTTAGCCAGTGTGGATATGATGAGGAAGAACAACAGCAGGATGAATAAAATGTCATTCAGCGCCGACGTTGGTGCGTGTGGTTCATCATGCCTGAATGTTTTTCTAAGATTCATAGAAGTGGGCTTAACGTGTTGGTTCCTGTAAAATATCTAAAAACTCGGCAGATGCTGCCTCCATGCGGTACACATTCTTATTGATCTGTGCACTGAGATAGTTATAGGCCACATAAGACAGCAAGCCAATAATAAGACCTACAGCAGAGGTAACCATCTTGGTGTATATACCACCCGCAATGGTTTCCAGCGAAAAACCTTCATGCTGCACATTAAAGAACAAGATGATCATACCGGCTATAGTACCCAGGAAACCGAACATTGGGGCAATGCCAGCAAGGGTGCTAAGGATAGACAGGTTTTTTTCCATCTGGTACACTTCCAGCTTACCGGTGTTTTCCATAGCCTTTTCTATCTGGTCTATTGGTTTGCCTATACGGCTGATGCCTTTTTCTATCATACGGGCTACAGGTGTGCCTTCACTTTTGCATTGTGCTTTTGCTGCAATCAGGTTGCCGGCGGTTACCTGCTCCCTTATGCGGAACATAAAATTAGTGTCAACCTGCGATGCCTTGCGTATGGACAGCAAACGCTCCACAAATACATATACCAGCAAGATGGAGCAAAGCAACAGGGGGATCATCAATACACCTCCTTCGCGCAGCAGGTATAAAAGCGATATTTTCTCTGCAGGTACATTGGTGGCATTTGCGGCAGCTTTAAGTGCTGTATCTGCCTGCAACAACAATATGGAAAGTAAAGTCATGGGTTATTTTAGCTGTTAGACAAATGTAATAATTAGCGGTGTTAAATAAAGCTAAAAAACAAAAAGCCGGAAGTTTTTGCTTCCGGCCTCTTATAAAAAATTATGGATAGACTAAACTATGGATACCAGTTCTATTTCAAATACCAGGTCTTTACCTGCCAGGGCATGGTTAGCGTCCAGCACTACAGACTCATCCAGCACTTCAGTTATCACTACAGGAAATACATTTCCTTCATCATCGCTCATGTGCAATTCCATACCAGGTTCTGGTTTCATATCGGCAGGGAATTCGCTCAATGGATATTCCAGCAACATATCATCGTTCCTTTCTCCGTATGCATGTTCTACTGGTATTTCAACGGTTTTTTTATCTCCTGGTTGCATATCCAGTACCGCATCATCAAAACCTTTTATCACCTGTCCGCTCCCTACTGTAAACTCAAGTGGGTCCCGCCCTTCAGAAGAATCGAATGTTGTTCCGTCATCAAGCTTGCCATGGTAGTGTACGCGTACGGTATCTCCGTTTTTTACTGTCTGCATGTTTTAATTTTTAAAGCAAATAATGGCGCAAAATTAAGAGAATATCTTAAATTGGCAGTATTATCTTAAAGAGAAGCTTTTATATATGAGGTGCAGGGCATTAGGTGTTTTTTTTAGATTTATTTGTTTGTGTGTTCTTATTAGTATTACAGGTATAGGTCGGGCACAAGTGGTGCCTAATCAAAAGAAAACTCCCGTTAAAAAATACAAGCCACCCATCTACGGCATAGATGTAACACCGGCAGATGTGAACTTTGAAGATTATCTATATGTGTTGCGCGATAAACGTGTGGCACTGGTTATGAATCAAACCTCCCGTATAGGGTATGCATCGTTACTAGATACTTTGCTTAGTTTGAATATAAATGTGAAAAAAATATTTGTGCCCGAGCATGGTTTTAGAGGAATAGTAGATGCTGGCAGCAAAGTAGAAAGTTATGATGACAGCACTACGGGTATCCCGGTCATTTCATTATACGGTGACAATAAGAAACCCACAGAAGCACAGCTGAAGAACATAGACGTAATGGTATATGATCTGCAGGATGTTGGTGTACGCTTCTTTACCTATATATCTACACTGGAATATACCATGGAAGCCTGTGCTGAAAATAATATAGATTATATGATACTGGACAGGCCTAACCCAAACGGCTTTTATGTTGATGGGCCAGTACTCGATCCTTCAGTAAAATCGATAGTGGGAATGCAGCGTATACCCATTGTGTATGGTATGACGGCGGGGGAGTATGGTAAGATGCTGGTAGGTGAGCATTTATTTCACAATGCTGAAAAAGCAAGATTGCGTGTGGTAAGGTGCCACAACTATGAGCATAAAACTAAATACAGGCTTTCTATACCTCCATCTCCTAATCTTAAATCTATGACGGCGGTATATGCTTACCCCAGTATGTGTCTTTTTGAAGGAACGCAGGTAAGCGTAGGCAGGGGAACTTACCTTCCATTCCAGATATGGGGACATCCAGATTATGCAAATGTATTTAAATACACTTTTATACCACGCAGTACAGTGGGCGCAAAGAACCCGCTCTACCAGGATAAGACCTGCTATGGCGAAATGGTGGGAGCAAATGAAGATGATGTATTAAAAAAAATAAATAATAAAGTAAGGCTCAATTGGCTGATCAAAGCATATACCGCTTTTCGTTTTCAGGATAAATTTTTTAATGCATTTTTTGTGAAGCTGGCAGGGAGTACGCAGTTGGAACAACAGATAAGAACAGGTGTTAGCGAAGCAGATATAAGGAAGACGTGGGAGCCAGACCTCAAGGCTTTTAAACAAATACGGAAAAAGTATTTGCTGTACCGGGACTTTGAATAGCAAATTGTGGAAAAAAATGGGTACCCTTTTCGAGGGTACCCATGCGTCTTATGGTGATAGAATTGTAATTGTCCTTTTAAGACTTTTTGTTTTCTAAAAAGTTAAATGGGAATAATTATTTTTATTATCACAATATGTATTTTATCCCGTATAGCCCAGGTCTGTGATCAATGATTGTGGCAGTTTAGGTAAGCGGTTCCTTGGGAGTAAGAAAGAGGTGAGTTCAGCCAGTTCTTTAAATATATAATGACTATCGGCCGCGGCACGCAGGTACTCTGCACCGGTGCTGCCCCCTGTGCCTACGCGTTTCCCAATAGTACGTTGTACCATATGAATATGCCTGTAGCGCCACATGGCCAGCAGTTCGTCTATTTCAAGCAACGTGTTCAGTAACTCGTACGGCAGGTGCAGGATGGGGTAGTCGCGGTACAGCATGATAAATAATGCGTTCCTGTTTGCCTCTGCACTGAAAGATCGCTCCTGGGGGTAATCATCTGTATTTATAAACAAGCTGTCAAAAGTGGTCAGGTTGTTTTTTTCATTTTCACGCAGGCTGGTTGCATATGCTTCCCTGTATTCTGTCCAGAATGCACTGTCTGATATGGAGTCGTGCCAATATTGATCATTTTTTACAAATGGCATGCGTTCCAGCCATTGATTAATCAGGGTAAGAAGGGATAGTTGAGATTCAGCTTCCTTGACCTTGGCAATTTCGTTTTCTCTTAATTGGGACGTATAATAATGTTTGCCATGCCTGTTTTGATAAGTAAGGCCCAAGGCAGCTTCTATCATCTTAAACTGTATGCTCTGGAAGCCAGAGGCAGGTAGTAGCAGGTCCCTGAAATCGAGGAAGTCAAGAGGTGTCATTGTTTCCAGTACGCTCATCTGGCTTACTGCAATTTCCATAATACTGCAGATCCTTTTCAGGCGATGTACACTATTATATATGTCGGGGGCATTATTGGCTATATTGTCTTGTCTGAATATCTGCTGAACAATATGCAATTCGTGCAGTATCTGTTTGAACCAGAGTTCGTAAGTCTGGTGTATGATGATGAACAACATTTCATCATCTGCGCGTATTCCCTCCTTACTGCTTTCGGTTTTCTGGGCATCAAGTATTTTGTCGAGTTGCAGGTAATCACTATAATATACTGGCTTCCTTTCCATAGGCGAAAATTACAGAATGTTCCTGGCAAGTAAAAGTAAAAGCAGGATGGTGTTCATCATTTATGCCAAAGAGAACATTAAATTGATATTTATTTTTTAAGTTAAATAATTGAATTTCATTGTTTTGTGATTATTTATAAGAAGCCTTTGTGGATGTATTTTTTTTTGATTTTTTTCAGTTTTATATTTTCATGAATAGATTATCAATTGTTTTTACACCAAATGCTTTATGGCCAATAAAGAAGAGATGCTAACGGTGGCCCACAGTAAGGCACCCTGCACAATGGGCCTCCAGCCTACTGTTTTTACAGTGTTGAAAGACAGTCCTGAACCAATAAGAAATAGGGTGACAACCAAGACCTTCTTACCAAACATATAAGCAAATTTATAAAATAGTTGTCCTTGCGGGAAGTATGTATATATGAAAATAGCTAAAATAAAGTAGAAGATGAAGTAGGGCAGTTTGATCTTTGCCCTGGAATTTTTCTGGAAATAAGCGGTTAGCAGGGAAATGGGTATGATCCATAATGCGCGCTCCAGCTTAATGGTGGTGGCTACTTGCATCGCTTCCTGTCCGAATTTGGCGGCTGCACCTACTACAGAGCTGGTGTCGTGGATGGCTATAGCGCACCAGGTGCCAAATTCCACCTGGCTGAAATTCATCAGGTGTCCCACCCATGGAAAGAGGAACAGGGCAATAGAGTTGAGAATAAAGATGGTGCCCAGCGCTACACTCATTTGCTGCTCATTTGCTTTTATCAGCGGCCCTATTGCTGCAATAGCGCTGCCGCCACATATTGCAGTGCCGTTTGATATGAGGTAAGATGTTTTCTTATCTATTTTAAGTTTCCGGCCTATGAGGTAGCCGGCAATGAGGGTGATGCTGATGGACGCGATGGTAAATAGTAACCCCTGTCTGCCTGCTTTAATCGCTTCCTGCAGGTTCATATGGAAGCCAAGGCATACTACAGATAGCTGCAATAGGAGGGTTGTAGCGCGCTGATTGAGGTGTAAGTAGGGATGCCCAATTGTAAAGGCTAATATAAGGCCCATAAGTAAGGCAAGCGGTGGGTCGATATTCAGTACAAGGCAGGACACCAGTAAAGCCAGGAATATCAATTTTTTTACCTCTTCCGGCATTTTGATCATCATTTCTTTCATATCGCAAAGGTGGTATGAATAGAAATAGCAAGCCAATCATCATTATTTGGCCACTATTACCAAAAGTAATAGTGGTTTTGAGGGTATAACAAAAAGTAATGGGCTAAGAAAAGAGGCATTACTTTTTGTTATGGCGAGGTTTGGGGCATTACTTCTTGTTATAGTTGTTTATAAATTTTATAAAGGAATCGGCTATGGGCAAGGGCTGGCCTTGTCTTTGCACAATATGGAAATGCCGATACATATCAAGCCCTTTGACATTTACAACCCTTAATGCGCCCCTATTGAGCTCATTGGCTACGGCGTATATACTCATAAAAGCAAAATGATCGCTGTGTTCTACAAACTGCTTTATGCCTTCTGTGCTGGCTAAATGCATTTTTACCTTTAGCCTGGCTATATTTATACCCGCTTTTTTCAGGTGCTCTTCCAGAATTTCGTATGTGCCTGAATCTCCCTCGCGCATCACAAAAGGAAGTGTTGTTATATCAACAAGAGGGGCATCCTGCTTCTTATATAGTGGGTTCTTTGCATTGCATACCAGTACCAGTTCATCTTCTATATACCGGGTGTATTGCACACTATTATTGTTTGTTTTGCCCTCTATAAGCCCCATGTCTATATCCTTTTGCAAGAGTAGCTGTATGATATGGTTGCTATTTTCATTTGCCAGGTGCACTTGTACATCGGGATAACGCTGGTGGAAACTGGCCAGTACCGGGCCAAGTACATACTGGGCTATGGTGGTACTTGCCCCCAGGTGCAAGTCTCCTATCAGCTTATTATGAATTGCATTCATGTCAAAATCCAGCAATTCATATTGTTCCATTATGTTTATGGCGTGGCGGTACAGTAGCTGCCCTGCTTCGGTAAGGGCAAGTGCATTGGGTTGCCTGTCAAAAAGTGTAACTTTGTATTCCTGCTCCAGTTCCTTAATATGCTTGGTTACTGCGGGCTGTGTTACGTTGAGTACCCCTGCTGCCTTGGTAAAGTTCAATAGTTTGGCTACTGTATGAAAAACGCGTAATCTGAAATCGAGCATAATTATTATGTGTATAACATCAAAGGTAACGTTATGAGTAATTATTTTTTGCCTGCTGTACGGGCTACATTATGGAAACAATTGCAAGAAGAAAATAATATAAATGGCATATATGACCAGATAGTAGAGCCCTTGCATGAAGAGATGTACCGCCGCCAGAATTTTGAACTGATG
>JABDEZ010000074.1 GCA_013286835.1 Bacteroidota bacterium | reverse complement strand
GTTGTAATAGTCAACATAAGCTACCTGGTCCTGAGCAGGACTGATCAAAATGTTACGAACTATGCCTTTACGATGAGGCATAGTAAATCCTGATACAGCGGAAGCCTGCTTAACAGAAGTATCTGTTTTAAACCGCAATGAATAATAGTTGAAACACTGGTTATACAATGTGTCCAGTGTTCTTTTGGTCACCAACCGTATCACCCTTGTCAGCGACTTTTTCTTTTTAAACTGGGTAAATGTTTGAGCTACTGTAGTGGGCATGTACCGCTCAGTAAGAAAATAACAGAAAGCAAGCCCTGCAAGTTTAGGCTCGTAGGCCAGTACTTGCTGGTAACTGCTAAAATGGTTTTGCATAAAGCTGTTGCGTAACATATCCTCATCTGTTATCGTCCAGCCATTACCGAGATAACGGATAGCACCTTCCTTGTACCAGTCAGGTATATCATTTTTTGAAGACTTACTGGTAGGCTTTGTAGTCCCTTTAGCCTGTGCTTCCAGGTTATCATCCTGCAGCTGTGTTTCCCATACCTGCCGTACAAGGGCATTGTATAATTGTTGCTTTAGGTCATCGTAACTGCCATTGTATGCCAACACTATTCTGCCACCCTTAGATACGAATGTGGGTAAGGTGTATTGCTGCGGTTCGTAAGCTCCTATGTTAGTTTCGTACTGCTGGTCGGTTGAAGGATAAATAATGATGCTGATATCCTTAATATTTGCACCCACCATTCTCTTTTTTATCAGCGCAATAGCTGTTGGCAGTTCTTTTACAGTAAAGGCACAAAGACTATCGTTACCGGCAGGGAAGTAAACATGAAATGTTTTGGTATGGTATGCCCTCCAGTTGTATTTGTGATATTGTATGCGGTTATAACGTGGCTCATCCTGGGCATGACCCTGCAAACTTTCCACTATTAGAAGTAATACAAACAACCACTTAAACTTTATTAGCAGTGCAGTGCTCTTAGTGGACATGAAAATTATTAGGCTCTTGAGGCGGATTAATACAGGCTTGCATAAAAGTATTATTTTACAGCCTAATTACCACTTTTTGCAGGTTGATTTTTGATTATGCCACTACGTCAAACCACATATATTTTCTGTTTGTTTACCTGCTGTTTATTATTTCTCGGAATAGTTGGCTTACATGCACAAGGTAGTGTATGGGGTACAGGTGCAGTTACAAAAAAAGCAGGTAAGGGCATAAGTGACAGTAAAAAGAAACTAAAGGATTACAAAAAGCAATTGCAGGAATGGGGAATGGATAACAACTACACCCATGAACTGTTACTGGGTGGTAAAGTAAATAGCAATGGATGGAGTGGGGCAGTGCAATACCTGACTAAGCAGGATAAGAAGACAAATACATTATGGCAACTTAGCTTTTCAGAGATAAAACATGACAAACAGATCAAGATAACCGGAACAAGCAATGCCAATCCGCAGTTAGGCAATAATGGGCCTTTTATATTTGGCAAGATCAATAACCTGTATGCATTGCAACTAGGGTGGGGTAAGGAAAAGATACTATTGCCAGGTTTGCTGGATGGTGATATTTCAGTGAGCTTGAGATATAATGGCGGCTTTAGCCTGGCAATGCTCAAACCCTATTACCTGAAATTGGTATATACTGATGCTAATAACATAACCTACCTGGAACAACAGAAATACAGTGAGTCCAACAGCGAGAAATTTCTCAATAGTGGTTCTATCCTGGGTGCATCAACATGGAGCAAAGGGCTGGACGAAATTGATTATGTGCCCGGTGCTTACATTGAAAGTTGTGTTACCATACAGCCAGGGAAGAATAAGAGCTTTATTGAAGTTGTTACACTAGGCATCAATGCAGCTTTCTATGCAAAGGACCTGCCCATCATGGCTGATCAGAAAGCATATCCATATCAGGCTTCTTTATTTGCAGGGATTGGATTGGGAAAGAGGTGGTAGGTAGGCTACAAAAAACATAAGATGCTAATGAGCAGCGAACTTTAAAAAGGAAATTTCTTATCAGGGGTTTTGTGATTACAGAGCTAAAACCTTCTCCCAAGAAAACATGCCAAATGATTGGTGGGAATGCGGCATGCAAAGAAAATACAGCGTAACGCTCTGCTGACCTCACTTCAACTTTTCTCGCCAGCTTTTACTTTCATCTTCAATAACTTCCAACAAGTCTATTATTGATTCTATATCGTTGAGTATTGCATCAAATTCAACATCCAAACCTGCATTTTGGAATCTCAGGTAATCTGTATTAGAAGTATCGCAAAACGCTTCGACCTCAATGTCAGCCAGCTCATATAAGAGCTTCAGCACTTCCGTGGCCTGTTCAATAGTGTATTCCTTTCCATTCTCATTCAATATCTGCATTGTCTTTTGTGGTGTGATGTTTCGTGATTCTTTCATGTCCAAGGAATTTATAAGACTGATGAAGTTAAATATGCCGCACTGTAACTCGCACTGTTGTGGCTCATCATGCGTATAGAACTTCGAGGAATTTCTACAACTTATAAAATCTACTTATATTGTCGTAAAACATGAAATCATGAAAAAAATAACACTACTGTTTTTAGCACTTTTTGCCGGTTTTTTATTGCAAAGGCACAGTCCAAATCGGATAAAGACATAGCCCTTGTTCAATCAAAAATGGTTAAGTATTTTTCAGAAATGGCTGGCTTAGCCAAGGTTAATCCTCCACCGGGAACAAATGCAGCAAATGGTCTCTTCAGAGATATGGTCGTTAGCAATAAATACAAAATCTTAGGTAACCCAATTGCAAACCCTAACAGTTTATCTGGTGACGCTCAGAGAGTATATAAATCATTTATAGCTTTTTCAAATAATCATTGGGAAGCTTTTGATGCTAATAAAAATGTTCCTTGTAAACAACCAGCTACAATAGTTGGGTGGGCGCTTAAAGGAAATGTAGATGCCGCAATAAAAGTTTCGACAGATATAATAACTTTAGTTGCTGCCCCCGAAATTACTGCTCCCATGATTGCGAGTTCTGGAAATGACATTAGGAAACTATGTAATGGAATAAACAATAACGGCCTTAAAAAAACAGGAATTAACATGAATGGTCACATAGCAAGAGCAATAAAGGAAGCAGCGAATAAGTCTCAGATAATTCTGAACTCAAATTTTGATAATAATGAAAATACAAAAGCCAATAAAATTGATAAAGTTCTAAGAAAATGCTTTACTGAACTATCCATGCTAAAAACAGACCCTATGGTTTGTTGGCTTACTGCAGAATGGCAGGTTAATTATTTTGCAATTATGAATGCAACGGCTTTAGAATTATCAAAAATATAATGCACCCAGAATTGCTTCGTAATTTTTTTTTATTATTCGCACTGTAACTCGCACTGTTATGGCTCCTGAACTGTTATCTGATCTTTTCTACACTCAACCCATCCTCTGATCTTTAACTTATTCGAGCGAACAAGAACCAAGACAGGCAAGGCTTCGAGCATAGATAACGTTATGGCAATCATATAAAATATAGGAAAATAATACCAACTGTTAATCAGAGGGTCTCTGGTTCAAGTCCAGAAGGGAGAGCACCGTAACAGGTTCATTTATAAAGAGTTGTACACTAGTACAACTCTTTATTGCTTATACCTTATTGGCAGCACTACAACTCTCCATCAATACAACTTAGTCTCGCCTTTCATTGCCTAATAAACAATCAGCTTTTCTGTTTTATTGTGTTGGCCTGCTATTACGTGCACAAGGTATATCCCTTTAACTGGTATGGATTCCTTAGGTATGATCACTTTTGATATCTGCATATTTAAAGGCTGCTGTATGGTGTACACTATTTTACCGGTAATATCAGTAACAGAAACTTCTGCTGTTGTGCCTGCATCTGCTGAAATAACTACATAGGCCTCACCATTTGTTGGGTTAGGTGCTATAACGATGTTAGTATTGCCTGAGAGTAACGTATTTAATCCAAGCGGGTAGTTGCTGAAATTTACCCTGTCCATATAAAAATTGTTGCTGGTAATAACAAAGCCTGGATTGACAGAGATTGGAGTTATGGTATGAGGTTTATATCTGAAACGGAATATTGTACTCGGCGTAATTGCGTTTGCAGGCAATACAATACTTCTTAAACTCCAGGCACCCTGCCATAGAGGTTCATACGCTGATGAATATACACCCATGTTTATCAGGGTTGCACCTGTAAGATGTGCAGCATTGTGCCACACCCCATTACACCCAATATTATAATCTATGTCAAGTGTATCATTTATATCGGCAGCATTTGGTGTAGCCGTTGTGGCTGAATACATGAAATTGAGGCTAACGGGGCCTGCACCATTTTGCAATTCAGTAAGGTCGAATACAGGTGTAAACATGTCATCAAAATCACCTATTGGTGAACCTGTTGCTGTTGTTGGGAACAGGCGTGTATCAAAGCCGGTGTACTCAATGCAACTATGATCGTAAAAACCGGTCTGGTTATTTATTTTCCATTTGAAGCTGTTGTTGTAATAGTTGAACATAGGCCATTTCGCCAGGTCGTTGCTTATTGCTGATGCGTCGAATTCTTGTATATATCCTGCAGCTGCGGTTGCATTAAGGTCTGCAACAAAAACATTATTACTATCTATAATTGTTGCAGTTCCTGTATTATTTCCTGTTGCAGCCAGCGATACTTTCACCCAACCTGGCTGTGAAAACGAATTAGTGACCTTTGAAGCAGAAGATGTGGTAATGGTAGCATATTGTGGGAATGTCCAGGCAACCTTGGTGATAGTATCATTCCAGCTATGATCTGTAAAAAGTACGCTCGTATTTTCGCAAACGAAATGATTATTTACAGAGTAGTCAGCTATTGGCGGTAGGTCTGGTACAGGGGCAAGTGCACCAGTAATGGTAAGGTTATGAGGTGTCCAAAGGCTATCCCTGTTGCCTACAGGGCTGTTAAGTGCTGTATGCATACGCAATACCTGCAGATGGGTGAACATAAGCGGGCAAGTAGCATAGTCCATAATATTTTGCACATTTGTGGTATCAGGGTAATCCACCACAGAATCTGGTGCGCTGGAATTAGCTGTGGGATAGTACTTTTTATAACCGTTAGCGCATTCTGTATCATAAAGTGGGCAAGTGCTGGGGTGCCCCTTTGTAGGCGGGGTGTCATCTACTTCATCATCTCCGCAGGCTACTCCACATATGCCCATGCCAGCGCCATTGTCATTCCATGGATGCAATAGGTTAAAATAGTGCCCGGTTTCATGTTCTATAGTCAACGGGCCATATGGGTTGGGGTTAACAAACTGGTAGCCTGCTATTACACCATCTATGAATGGATACGCTGCTCCTGTAGCTGGAAATTCAGCATAAGCCAGCACTTCTCCATTTGCAACCCCAAGCCCGATCCGGTTTTCTATAAAGATGTTATAATAGTTACTTGGTGCCCATAAGTCCATTTTTGCCTGGTCATCACCCCCATAAGTAAGATAACTATAGTGGTGCGTTATTCCTTTTGTAGGATTACCCAAAGGGTCTATTGTTGCCAGGTGAAAGCGTATATAAGCTTTAGCAACGTATTTCTTAAACGGAGGTATAACTGCTGAATAATCGTAGTTGAGCGAATAGATGGCATTCATCTCCTGTATCATATTGTATATACTGTCGTCAGGTAACAGTTCAGCTCCATAATTGTGAATGATATGTACTACTACGGGGATATCGTAAACAAAAGAATCATTAGGTGTATTGGTTTTAGCAAGTTGTTTCTGAAAAGTTGCTTTTACCGCGTCCTGGTACTGTTGTCTCAATTGTGCCTCGTAGTCTGCTATTTGCGGTTGCATAGCTTTATACTTGTTTAGCATAATTGTGGCACCGCATTTCTCTTGGGCAAAGCTTGTGGCATATATGCCCAGGCAAGCAATAAAAAGAATGAAAAGCTGCTTCATATTTATGGATTTATTTTGGTTAAGGCATAAAGAATTAAGGGTGAATATTTAGGTATTCATCAATGGCTGTATCTATATGTGATTAGTATTAAGACGTATAAGAACATGTAGAACCCCAGTATGAAGTGGAAAATATTTAATGCTTAGCCTTTTACGAGCAGTAGTTTATAGTGACAAGTATCATCAAGGTGCTTGGCAGATACTTTAATATCATCATGGGCATGCAAAGCATATACTGACGAGCTGCAGGGCTTGGACTATATTGAACTGTCTCACCCCGCACTATTAGTGCATGCAATACCCAAGACTTGAGTGGCTAGCAACGACTATAACAGGCATAATGCTACTGGATAGCAACAGCAATAAATACAACATGAAGCATATTGTAAGTAAATAGTAGATTGATATAATTTAAAAAATTCCCTGAGGTACGGCAAGGCAATGTATTAGAGGAGACAGGGATGTCTGACAAATGCAATTGGCTCATTAGGCCTATTCCTCTATCATTTTTATAGTGTTGAGTCCGCTGGCACCTGCAATTTTTACCAGGTATATGCCTTTAGCCATTGGGCCGGGGTTAAATTGACGAGTGTTATATCCGGTACCTATCCGCCATTCCTGCATATTGATCAGCCTGCCGCTGATGTCATACACACCCACTGTAATTACTTCCTGCATTTTGCCTTTGTAGCTTATGGTAAAACTACCTTTGTTGGGGTTTGGGAATAAAATGCACTCCAGCGGATCTGCATTTTGTATGTTCTCTACACTCAGATTTGAGGCTATCATGCGTAAGGCTCTATAGGCGTTTATCTTGCCATGCCCCCAGGTTGTATTGCCTGCTGCTGGTAATATGCCTGTGTAGGTATCTGTAATAGCAGTGGCGGCCAATATAGCCTTTACAGAATCGGGTGTAAGTGTTGGATTTAATTGCAGCATCATGCCCACAATGCCTGCTACGCAAGGGGACGCCATAGATGTGCCTGCCAGCATAGCATAGTCGTATGTTTTGCCATTGGTGGTGTATGCATGCACAATAGATGAGTAGTTTGTGCCACCGGCCTTGTAGCTGGTGTCGTACGAGTTGACAGATGATGCCAGGGCGAAACCGGGAGCTGCGATGTCAGGTTTTACCCTCAGGTCTTCTGTAGGGCCGAAACTGGAGAATGGCGCAATTTTACCGTGTATGGCGCCGGGATATGATAAAGGGAAGGGGCTACTAATATTTTTAAAAGACACTTTAGATGTGTAAGCCGCCGCCGTAATAGCTGATTTTGTGCACCCAATGTCAGACACCGTCATATTTGCATCGCCCGATACAGCCCATGAATAAGAAAGTTGTTTTAAATAACCATAGTACCCTTCAGGAGGGAGCACATACCCCTCCCACATATTTACAACTCCGTTTGTGGACTTGGTAGTGAGGCAAATATTGTCATTTACCTTGCTGTAAAAGTGCAGTAATGCATGTGGCTTGCCGTTATATTCTACATCAGTCATAGCCATACTTACAAAGCAGGTATCATTATTAGAACCAATGAGGATAAATGACCATGAAGTATCAGCGAGGCATATCTGTGCAGTAGAATCTATAGATGTGTTGGCATTATATAGTTTTACGGTAAAGCAAAACGTATTGCCAGGGTTGCCCCATACATCCACCCATGTTTGTTTGTTGTTAGCCGGTAGTGAGGGTGAAAATGTGACAAATGTGCTTACCGCGGTATCAGTTGATGTAAAGATTTTTTGCAAATGCACAGTATCCTCACCATTGTTGCCAGCAGCGCAAACAAATATTTTACCTGCACCTGTAAGTGCATCGCACGCCTGGTTAAAAAGGGAGTTGCCATCGTGCGGTCCTATTGTAGCGCCCCAGCTCAGGTTGATTACTGCGGGCTTGCCCACAGTTGCGGCATACTTATAAATGTAGTTCATGCCATCTATTATATCAGACTCACCGGCCACAGCCCATTCTGATGGCGCGGGCATAATACCCACCAGCACAATATCGCTTTCAAATGCCATGCCCCTATATTGGCTATTGGCTGTATTACTGCCATAGCCAGACCCCGCAGCTATACCTGCCACATGCGTACCATGCGATAGAATAATTGTATCGTTACCGGCGGTCTTTATAGCATTGGTATCTACCATCTCGTTGCCATAAGCAAAACCTGCTGGCGGAGTGCCATTTATTTTTTGCGCCCATACACGTTGTATCCTGTACTTGCTATAAGTGGTGTCGTACATGGTAGGGTGGTTATAATCAAAGCCAGCATCTATAACGCCGACAATAACGTTTTTGCCTGTTACTGGTATGGGGAGATTGATACCCTTTTGCGCAGAATCGGCCCTTGTTTGTTTTCGTGCCGAATCGAGTAGTGGGAAAATAGGCATGTCCAGATCTATATAGCCTATGCCATTTATAGTTGTTATGGCATCTATATTATCTGCCGGTACTTGTATCGTCCATATATTACCCGCCTTGGTTCCTACATAAATACCCAGACCATTCAATATAGATTCATCCAAACCTGCATTTACTTTTATAAAGGCGCTTAGGTATGGTTTATTGTTTATTTTTTTGTAAACGTAGCCTGGCAGTATGTCGCGGCTGCCTGTTTGTTTACGATCGGCAAAATATTGTTTTGTAAATGCAGATAACCTGGGCAGTGTTGCTTTTGCCGGCTCTTGTGCATAGGTTGCGGATAAGTATGCCGAAGTTATTGTAAGTAAAAGAGTAAATATTTTTTTCATTAAGTACTATATATAGTAAGTCAGTTATCTAAGGTAATCAAAAAAAAATTCCTTGTGTCTTTTGTTGGCCAAATGTGATTATTTAGGAGGCGTGATTAAAAGCATAAGGCAGGACTGCTGCCGCCTTTTGAAGATGCAACTTTGGCCACAGCAACTGAGTTTATTGGCAAATGCTACTGACACTTATTGCAGTCAATAAAATAATAATGCATGACATGCTCTCCTAAATAGATATGCTGGTATGTTTTATGCGATGGCCTTGCGATATGGTATAAATAATATTAAGTTTGGCGTACTAAAAATGAACGGTTGTTATGGTAAAACGCTTACTTACTACTTGGGTATTTAGAACATGCATTTGCGTATTGTTATTTTTATGTCTGCACACTATTGCTTTTGCACAGACCGAAACTGACAAAAAATTTAAACCCCATGGCCAGTTATGGGGCATGGCGTTTGGCGACCTTGACTATAAAGGCAACGCAGATATTTTAAATCGTGGCGTGAACCAATACAGTGGAACGCCCATCAATACCAATATGTTTCAGTGGAGACGTATTTATTTGGGTTATGATTATAGCATTAGCCAAAAGTTCTCGGCAGAATTTGTACTTGCAGCAGAAAGTGATTACCAGTCTGGAGTGTTAGGGCAGACAAGTAACGGAGAGTTACTGGCTAACAATAAATTTTCGCCTTATGTGAAACTTGCCAACCTGAGATGGAAGAATTTGTGGCCCGGAACGGACCTGGTTGTAGGTCAGGTAAATACACCAGCTTACGGTAAAAACGGAAGAAATGATCAAACCTCTGAAGAAGTGTGGGGCTACCGTTCTATAGAAAAGACAGTATCTGACATACGGGGTACACCATGCTATGACATGGGCGCTGAGTTGCAGGGGTGGTTTGACAGCAAGGGTAATTTTGGCTACGACCTGATGGTGGGCAACGGCCAACAGGCAAAACCGGAAAATGATATGTACAAATGGTTTTACGCAGATGTATATGCCAAGTTTTTGGATAAAAGATTATTGATAGATATATACCAGGACTATGAAAGATTGAACTGGGGTGTTTATACCAAAGGCCCTAATGGCCCGTGGTACCATGATCGCAATATGACCAAATTATTTGCCGCCTGGAATACAAAGAAACTGACTGTAGGTTTTGAGGGTTTCAGAAATACCATAATGGGCGATGTAAAAGTGACAGGTAACGATGGCAATACTTATTATCGCATAACAAAGGCTTTAGACCTGTCGTTCTTTGTACGGGGCCGTATCTTATCTACCCATGCCGGCAATGCACGCCTGGGATTCTTTGCACGTTATGATAATTATGACCCTAGCGGCAATCTCAACAATATTGTAAATGCAGGTAACACAAAAAGCTATACCGCAACCACATCTTTCTACGACCCAACCACCAAAGAACAATTTTTAGTACTTGGATTAGATTATACCCCTGTAAAGAATGTACATATTATGCCCAACCTGTGGCTGAATGCTTATACCTCGTCCCTGAGCCCAGGCACTGTCTATGACCCTATGAATCCTAATATAACAGGGATAACAGGTATCGATGCGGTGTGGAGGCTTACCTTCTTTTACATTTATGGTAAGTAGTGAGATGGTAATTCATCTTATTATACTGGAAGGAGGACAGCTAATATATAGCTGAAAATTATAACCGCAAGTATATGCTACTTGCGGTTATAATTATATTGATTAGGCCTGGGCCCTTGCTTTAAATTTATTGATTGCATTTTTGGTAAACTCACTCAATATAAGTCTGCCGCTTATGGCAGCACGTTCTGATAATAGGGTATCCCAGTTCTCAGTGCCATGCCAAAATGTTTTCTTCAGCTGCGACATAGCTTCGGGGCTGCTGTGTGCAAGCTTTTCTGCAAGGTTTTTTACGGCATCGTCAACCATAAATGTATGAAGGTGGGTTTCTGCATACAAACCATGTTTTTTGGCCCATTCAGCAGACCTCCATTCAGTAGCATCAATAGCCAATTGAGACAAGCCGGAAACACCTACTTTGCGCTCAACAGCCGGGCCTACCACAAATGGGCCTATGCCTATAGCCAGTTCACTTAGCTTTACTGATGCTGCTTCTGTAGCAATGGCATAATCTGTAGCAGCAATAAGTCCTACACCGCCACCAACAGCTTTGCCCTGTACACGGCCAATGATGAGCTTATGACATTTGCGCATTGCATTGATAACATTTGCAAAACCCATAAAAAATGTTTTGCCTTCTGCTTCTGTCTTTACAGACATCAACTCATCAAACGATGCTCCTGCACAAAAGGCCTTTTCGCCTGCACTTTTTAATACTATCACCTTTACCTTATGGTCAAGGCCTACATCGTTTATTGTTTTAGCCAGGTCATTGAGAATAGCGGCTGGTAAAGAATTACTTGAAGGGTGAAAAAACTCGATAGTGGCAATCCCATGATCTATCTCGCTACGCACATAACCGTCAGCGTGTTGCATATTTATTTTTAATTGAAGGGGTATCTACTAAATTATTGAAACTCAAAAGTAAAAAAATATTAAACAATTGAATACTGAATAAACGTTAAATTAGGATGAGGTGGTATTTTAAGGTGCTAAAATACCCATTTTAGCACCACTAAAATTGTTATTGCTATCATAAACAGGTAAAATCGCGTGCGCCAATGTCTATCCAATTTTAGCTTGCCTGGTAATACTTTAAATAGATACCATAATAAGGCTATACTGAATATGGTAAAAAATACCTTGAACATTTTATGATTGATCTTTTTTCTTCACCATGGTAAGTATAGTTGCTATTGCAACTGTTTCACCGGTTTCGTCATACACATCTACCAGCCAGCGTACTATGCCTTTTGCAATATCATCTTCCGTACGTTTTTCTTGTGCAGTTTTTTCCTTTACTGTTAGCTTTACGCCAATGGTCATACCCGGGTACACTGGTTTGGTGAAGCGTGCTTCGTCCAGTCCATAGTTCAGCAATACAGGGCCTTTCTTAGCATCTACGAAGAGACCAGCAGCTTTTGAAAGTACAAAGTAACCGTGCGCCACTCTGCGTTCGAAAATAGTGCCTTCAAGCGATGTGGCATCCATGTGAGCATAAAAATTATCACCACTTACATTTGCAAAGTTGGTGATGTCTGCTTCGGTTACAGTATGCTTTGCAGTTATCACAGTTTCGCCTACCACTAGGTCTTCAAAATACTTGCGGAAAGGATGAATATCTGTTTCTGTTTGTTTGCCACCCTGTTGATATACATTGGTGATCCTGGTAAGTGTAGTGGGGGAGCCCTGTACTGCTGTGCGCTGCAGGTAGTGCATTACGCCGCGTTTGCCGCCCATTTCCTCACCGCCACCTGCTCTTCCTGGGCCACCATGTATCAAAAGTGGCAATGGCGAGCCATGCCCTGTACTTTCTTTAGCGCAGTCGTTATTCAATATCAATATACGGCCGTGGGTAGTGGCTGTACCTAAAACATATTCTTTGGCTATGTCGTCATCCTGTGTTACCAGGCTGCATACCAGCGATCCTTTGCCCATTCTGGCCAGTTCTATCGCTTCATCCAGTCCATTATAAGGTATAATGGTAGATACCGGGCCAAATGCTTCTATTTCGTGGCAATCAAGATTATGGAACGGATCGGTATTCAGGAATATCAGCGGTGGCAGGAAAGCGCCTTTTTCTTTATCGGCTCCTATTACCTCAAAATGTTCCATATCACCTATCACTATGTTCTGGTGGCGTGCCAGTAACTGCACCTTCTCTCTTACTTCATTACGCTGGCTGATGCCTGCAAGCGGCCCCATTCTCACTTCTTTAAGGCTGGGATCGCCAATAGTAGTGGTTTGCAGGCGTTTGCCCAGCGCTATCTGCACATCTTCCACCATATTAGCGGGCACTATTACACGGCGTATTGCTGTACATTTTTGCCCTGCCTTTGTAGTTACTTCACGTACCACTTCTTTTATAAAGATGTCAAACTCAGGCATGCCTGGCTTTACATCCGGGCCCAATACACAACAGTTGAGCGAATCCGCCTCCAGGTTGAATGGCACAGCCTCCGAAAGGATACGTGGGTGCGCCTTCAGGCCCCTGCCCGTACTTGCCGATCCGGTGAACGTTACCACGTCGCCTGTCTCAATAGTATCCAGTATACCACGTGCAGAGCCGCAAATAAGTTGCAAAGCGCCAGCAGGCAATATTTCAGACTTTATTATTTCTTCAAAAACAGCCTCTGTAAGGTAAGATGTCAGGGTGGCTGGTTTTACTATAGCAGGCACTCCTGCAAGCAGGTTCACGGCTATTTTTTCCAACATGCCCCATACAGGGAAGTTAAATGCATTGATATGTATGGCTACCCCTTCTCGTGGCACCATAATGTGCTGTGCTATAAAGGTGCCGTTCTTTGATATTTTTGCGGTATCGCCATCTACATAAAAACGTTCATCAGGAAACTGGCGGCGCAAGCTGGCATAAGAGAACAGGTTGCCTATTCCTCCTTCTATATCCACCCAGCTATCGGCCCGTGTAGCGCCGGTGTAGGCACTCACCTGGTAGAAATATTCTTTGTGCTCCATGAGGTAAAGCGCCAATGCTTTCAGCATTCGGCCCCGGTCATGAAAGGTAAGTTTACGTAAGGCCGGGCCGCCTACCTTGCGGGCATATTGCATCATGGCGCCAAAGTCAAGTCCATCGCTGCTGGCAGTGTACAAGGCATCCCCGGTAACCGCATTATATAAGACATCGCCTTCTTTTTTAGATGAAAACCAGTTACCCTCTGCGTAATTCTTTAATTTGGTCAGTGACATATGCTTACTATATACTAGGTAGGATAATAAATTTATCGGACAGGCTGCAATTTAGAATATTTACAAGAAATAGCAGCTATTTGAAAAAGTGAATGGCTCTGTACACTTATAGGATTTGGGGATTCCATATTGCAGTGCAGTCTACTCGATCGTTATGCATATTGTCTGTTAACCAATACATCGGTGCCAGTAATATTACTTATCTATCATTACAGCCGACAAAAGTTAGATCATTGGACAATTTGGTTTGTACTTTTCCTTTTTCAGGTTTTGATATTTATAAAAAAGTGTTCTATTTTTATTTGTAGTGGGAACCCGTATTTTTTTGTATTTTTATAGTTTTGCGTTTTTATTTCCAAACTTGTGCTGATAGCTATAATCGGCGTCCATGGCTAATTCTAGATTGTTTGATAGTCTTTTTAATTGTATTCAGGCATAATGCGGAAATTATTATTGGAATATCATTGAATTATTGACTTCCATTAATTTGCTATTAAGATTATTGT
>JABDEZ010000073.1 GCA_013286835.1 Bacteroidota bacterium | reverse complement strand
TGGAAGCATTGCTATTTGGTATATCTGTAGCCGTGGGTCTAACTCCTGAGATGTTGCCCATGATCGTTACTGCAAACTTGGCAAAGGGCGCATTGAATATGAGCAAAAGAAAGGTGATAGTTAAAAGATTGAATGCCATACAGAATATCGGGGCAATGGATATCCTGTGTACTGATAAGACAGGCACACTTACTATGGATAAGATCGTCCTTGAGCGGCACTTAAATGTTTTTGGTGACGAGGACGATGAGGTAATGAAATGGGCGTATCTCAATAGCTTCCACCAGACAGGTTTAAAGAATTTATTGGACGTAGCTGTATTGGAACATGCCGAGGTGCATAATTGCCTGAAAGCGGAAGAGTCTTTCAAAAAGATAGATGAGATCCCTTTTGACTTCCAACGCAGAAGAATGAGTGTAATTCTCGAAGAGCATAATGGCAAACATTTATTGATATGTAAGGGGGCAGTTGAGGAAATGCTCGATATCTGCACCCATGCTTTTGACCCTGGAGAAGATAAGCAATTGCATATAGAAAACGACCAGATCGTACCAATGGATGATGCCATGCGTAAGATCATCTTGAATACGTCTAAGAAATTAAATGAGGAAGGCTTACGGGTGTTATTGGTTGCTATCAAAGAATATGATGAACGTCCCCTCACTTATTCCATAGCTGATGAGAACGGTCTGGTGTTAACCGGCTTTGTCGGTTTTCTTGACCCCGCAAAACCTTCCGCGAAGCCAGCTATAGAAGGCTTGCATCAACTGGGTGTCAGCATAAAGGTATTGACCGGCGACAATGAGATCGTAACTAAGAAGATCTGTAGGGATGTAGGCATTCCGATCAGTAACGTATTGCTGGGCAGTGAAATGGAGCAAATGAGTGATGAGGAGATTATTGCCCGGATCGATGATATCTCTATCATGGCAAAACTAAGTCCGATACAAAAATCAAGGATCGTAAAGCTGCTGCAGGTAAAGGGCCACACTGTTGGTTTTATGGGGGACGGTATAAATGATGCTGCTGCCTTGCGAGACGCTGATGTCGGTATTTCTGTAGATACAGCCGTGGACATTGCCAAGGAAAGCGCTGATATCATTTTATTGGAGAAAGACCTGATGGTCATCAGGAAAGGGGTTATATACGGGCGCAGAACATTTGGCAATATCATCAAGTACATCAAAATGACTGCCAGCAGCAACTTTGGTAATATGTTCAGTATGCTTGGTGCCAGTGCATTTCTCCCTTTCCTGCCTATGCTGCCTATACAGGTGTTGATCAATAATTTGCTGTATGACGTTTCTCAGATATCTATACCCTGGGATAGAATGGATGCAGATTTTATAGAGAAACCACAAAAATGGAATGCAGCAGGTATCAGCCGCTTTATGATATTTATTGGTCCAATAAGTTCCATCTTTGATTATGCGACTTTCGGGATATTATGGTTCGTATTTAAAGCCAATTCACCGGAACATCAAAGTTTTTTTCAAACCGGCTGGTTTATAGAAAGTTTGCTTTCTCAAACCTTGATTGTGCATATGATACGTACACGTAAGATACCGTTCATACAAAGCTGGGCAACTACACCTGTGGTAGCTCTTACAACACTCATTATGACTATTGGCATTTTTATTCCGTTCTCTCCTTTGGCAACTGCATTTAAAATGGTTGCATTGCCATTCACTTTCTTTTTATTACTTATTGGTATCCTCTCTGTTTATTGCCTACTGACACAATTAGTAAAGACATGGTTCATTAAAAAATTCAACGAATGGTTATGAGTAAGAAGAATATCAGGCTAGCTATCGCCATCATATTATTGATGGCGATAGTTGCCATTATTGATTCCAACTGTAAATGAGTTGTATAATGATATTTAAATCAAGTTTAAACTACAATTAGTAAAAATTGCCCAATGATTTAATAAAGCCGTCTTTCACATTTTTAGAGACTGGAACTTCTTTTTTGTCAGACATGACAAGTAATCCATTAAATTCATACCTAGTAACATGACTGAGGTTGACTATGTATGATCGGTGTACCTGGTAAAATTTATGCGTTTCCGTGAGGTATTTAAAATTTCCAATATTGTTGGAGCTGAGAAAAGTTGTTTCATTAGTTACTATTTTAGTATAGTTTCTGAATGCCTCTAGATATAATATATTATGAAGGTCAATATAATCAATGCCTTTGTTGTTATAAATACCCAGCTTTGTACTCGAAAGCATTTTTGCATCGGCCTCTTTTACTTGTTTTTTTTGTCTTATTTTTTCCAGGGCTTTGTCTACCGCAGCTACAAGCTTTGTATCTCCAATAGGCTTAAGTAGGTAGCCACTTGCGGAAAACATAAAAGCCTCAACGGCATATTCGGCATAGGCAGTAGTGAAAATCACTTCAGAAGTTAGACCCGGTACTATTCTCAAAAAATCGAAGCCGGATTGGCCGGGCATGGAAATATCCAAAAAAAGCAGGTCGAAATTATTGTTTTGCAAAAAAGTAAATGCGTTTTTCCATGAGGTATAGGTGCCTGCTATATGAATATTTGCATAGAGATCGGTCAGGATTGTTTTTAATAATTCGATAGCGTCTTGCTCATCATCAATGATGATGCATGTAAAATTGTTATCCATATACAGGGTTTTTAATAGTGATCTTTACCGTAGTGCCTGTTGCGGGTTCTATTTTGTCTAAGTACTCTATATCAATATTCATTTTCTCGTATTTATTGAAAATATTAATGAGGTCTTTTATTAGCTGGTTTCCATAAGAATCTCTTTTTATCAAGCTTTCACGTTTTAATAATTTCGATTTGCCGCGCCCAATACCATTATCATCAATAATGCATATTACTTGTCTGTTTTCAGGCACAGACAAAAAATCAATTTTCAATATCCCTTTTTCATCTTCTTTATGAAATAACCCATGGTCAATCGCATTTTCCACAATGGGCTGTAAGAGCAAGGAAGGTATTTTTATCTGCTGCCTTTTAATATTCTCATTAACAATTATCTGATAATCAAATTTATTTTTAAATCTAGTCTGTTGCAGTTCAATATAGTTTTTCAGGTTTTCTATTTCTTCTTCAATTGGTATTAACCGATTTCTTGATGATTTAATATAGGAACGCAATAAAATAGAGAAACTATAAATATGCTTATAAGCATCTTCCATTTTGCCTTTTCGGATTAGCAATAAAGCAGAGCTAAGCGTATTGAAAATAAAATGCGGGTTGATCTGAAGATAGATGGATTTAAATTCCAACTCCAGTTGCAAATTTCTCTTAGCGATATTCTTTGTTATTACCTTTTTTGTTATAAAGTACACAATAGCAATTATAACAGCCAACAATGTAATTGCTCCAAGTATAATCAATCTTTTGCCAGTATTGGTTTGCCACCAGTAAGGTATTATGTATAGATTAGCATTGATCGTATTGCTCTGCCAAGCATCGTCATGTGCAACAATGGATAGCCTGTAAAATTTGCCAGGCGGCAGATGAGTTAAAACTAGTTCATTAGCATTAAGGTTTACCCACTCGTGGTTGTAACCGGATATATAATAGCTGTACTTCACATTCCCATTCCCAATCGAATTGATAATGTCTAACTGGATTTTCTCGCTCTTCTGCAATATTTTTATTGTATCATTATTGTGAAGGTCAAAAATGTCGTCATTATAATTTATAATAAATCTGAATGGTATAGGGAAGTTTTTCCTTTCTTCAAATTCCCTATTGTATGGTATATCTACATTCAAAAGTCCCTTGTCTGTTTTCAAGATAACATGATTGTTTGCAGACTGCATGTCATAAACCTGTTGGTATTTTTCATTCTTAATATTTCCGTACAAGATGGGAAATGAAAGATCTGCTGCACCTTTTATTTTACAAAATGCGATACCAAACATTCCTGCAACTACCAGTTTATTGTGAAAGACATCTATCTGGGCATATTTCAAATTGTAGTTCTGTAACAGGTGAAAATATTTCAGCGTGGTGTAATTAAATACATACAAGGCATCATAGGATTTGATATAGATATTCCCATATTCATCGGCAAGTATTTTATCAATGTTATTAATACCCAGAAGATCAACAATTTTTTTAGATACCTCAAGCTTGTTGTTTGCTGTATCGACAAGCAATATTTTTCTGTCGTTGTATACCCAAAAGTATTTTTTGTTATCGTAAACAATACCGTTATATCTTTCGGAATCAATGCTTTTGGTCCATATAGTGTCGTTTTTTATTATGGTATGGCTAAGAAACTGCTCGCTAGTAGACACAGTAAATAAGTTTCTTTGAGACAGGGCAGCATCACGTATCGACAAAAAGACATTCAACTTATGTATGGCGCTGGGAGTTTCTATTTTATTATCATACATGCAAACCATACTGTCAAATATCCTTTTAATA
Source organism: Bacteroidota bacterium (assembly GCA_013286835.1). GTDB lineage: Bacteria > Bacteroidota > Bacteroidia > Chitinophagales > Chitinophagaceae > JABDEZ01. The sequence goes on along the minus strand of JABDEZ010000073.1, from coordinate 9,861 downwards.
TGACCTGTAGTATTATCAAACCAGTATGCCTGTTCTTTTCCAAATAATAGAGCGCTTCTATCGTTGTAGGGGAGCATTTTATATACGTCTACTAAGAATTTAAAATGATAACTTTTCGTGAGGTGGCCATTGCTTACGCACAATAAACTCTCTTTATTCTTGCTCCACCAATAACTCTCGCTGTCATTAATACGTCCTACAAGTGAATAATCGGCAAGATCTATATTATTGATTTTTTTAAAATGCTCTGGATCTGCAAAGCCTGCATTTACATACAAACCGTTAGCAGCCGTACCTACACAGTTGCCCCAATAATTATCTTCATACAAGTAAGTCACGTTTTTATCAAAGCTATTTTTAATAAGTGTTTTTACAGCGAAAACCATTTCGATATGCAGCGTATCATCCAACCTATATACGTTCTCATTGGTGTAAACGTATAGCTTGTTTTTACTCAGAGTATATAAATTAATCTTCTCTCCTTTGTGAGTGGGTATATCTATTTTCCTGTATTCGCCAAGCATATTAAAGGCATCCATCCTATCTGGACTAAAGCGGATGTAAAAGCCCTTAAACCATACATTGAGGCTTGGCATAAATAAAAAGGTCTTTTCATAATTTTCTTTTACATCTGCAGCGATCCTCTTATACTCAGTTCTTATCTGACCGTTTTTGAAATAACATTTGTAGACACCTTCTTTATAATTAACAGCATACAAAATATTATTTATGATGCACCACATATCAAAATGCGAATTATTCCAAAAATCGCAGGTAGAGAGCGTATCATTCCTTACGGTTAAAATACTGCCATTTCTATATACATTATTAAAGAAGGTTAATATACCATTATATTGGGCAAGAAAAAAAGGACGCAGTATTTTTGAGCTCGTTTGCTGCACGCAATTTTTATACTTGTTCTTATATATATACCCGAATCCGTCTGAAATTGTGCAAACCCAGATTTTTCCGGCTGCATCTATATATAAGCTCCAGACATCGTTTTTAGCCAATCCATCGGCAGTTGTATATAGTTTATACTCGTAACCATTATACCTTACCACTCCCTTATCTGTACCTATCCATAAATACCCGTATTTGTCTGTAAGCACACAATAAACCTGGTTTGATGGCAGACCGTTATAAATATTAAGATTGTATTGATCGTTATTCCGCGCAAATGTGTTTTCACAAATTGCAGATAAGAAAATTAACCCTATGACAGTAAAAATTAACCGTTTTAGCATTTTCAAGTTTTCTACTATTGTATTCAATACCCAATATTACATACATGTGGGGTGTGCCATTTGCAAATTAATTTGATTTGGCATAATGTAGTATCTGTTTTACCATATCGCTGAGTATTGTATTTAGTTGTTATGCTAAAAGCCCCCAGTAAAAAGGGGGCTTTTAGACTTAACTAATTGTACTTGCTTAAAGCTTAGTAATGCGTATATTCTTTTGTATTGCCCTATCTTCGCTTATCACCTTCAGTATGTAGTTGCCATCTTTGCTAACTGGCAATGTCCATTGAAGATTGCTTGAACCTTGTGTTATATCGAATATTTTCTGAGTTATTTTTATACCGCTAATGCTATATAATACGGCGTTAATGTGTGTATCATTACTGCTTGCCACTTTGAGGGTTATAACATTATTGCCTTGTTCCAGCAGTGTAGGGTATATTTCAATGTCATTTATGCTAACATCAAGTGGGGTAATATTCTCAGGATCAGTGCCCCTATAGTTAGGATCCCCAGCACAAAGCGTGTCTGAAACGGAAGGTACAACCGCCTTAAGTGTAGGTGACAACTGGCCAGTATAAGAAACAATGCTATCAGTATAGGAAGTGGGAAGATAACTCGCTGCGATATTGAGTGGAGAAAATGAAGCAGCCCCACAGGTACTGCCCGCTACATTGGTACCTAGTATCTTTATACCGGACGCCGTAGTGGGATAGGGCCTTGCAGATGCTTGGATATAACTCTCGACAGTGCCTGTACTATTTAGAAGGCTTATTCCGAAAGTGTTAAACCCATTACCTACGGTATTATATTGTTCCCAGAATATGGGTGCTTTACTTGCCGCATTTATTTTTAATAATCCGTAGGGGGTACCTGGGTTAATATGAGCCGCCCAGGTTGATATAAGATAATTGCCATCCTGAATTGTTTTTGTAATGGTATTGCAATACTCTTCATGGTCTGTATTTGCCATATAATAGAAATTATTGGATGCCATACCATATGTTACAGGATTAAACTGGGCAAGGCCAATTACCGATGAAGTAGACACACCTGATACGACACCTTGATCTCCTACTGTATAAGATACTAAAATGCTTTGCCGGGAAGGATCGGCATCAAAAGTAGCACAGACCCCAAATACGTAATCAATGATCCTGTATTGGGTGTAATTGTGTATTACATTGCCATTGTTATCAATGCCAAACGTAAACAGGTAGTTTGCCTGGTCTCCGTTGGGGTAGTATTCAGAGCTTGAGCCGGATATAAAATAACTGTTACTTTGCCCATTCATTGTTGCAAAAGTGAGTGCGCTTGGCGATATCTGGTATATAGCTGCTGAATCGCCGTTTGAAATTTCGTATTTCTTATTCCATATCAAATTACCACTACCATCTATTTCCAGTGCGTTAACAAAATAACTCTCATCCAAATTGGCAGGCAAGGTGGAGTCAGCGAAGCCCGTGCAGGTAATAATATAATGCTCACCAGTCATACCCTGTACCTTAACGATATTAGGGCGAACGAAGTTGGGAATATGAGCGTCATCTGAAGAAGATGTTTTAGGATTTGAATTATAAACCTGCATCCATAAAAAAGCCCCTGTTTTATCAAATTTAGCAGCATAGGGATTTGCATTTTTAAAGGCGATTTTATGATCGTGCAGATAACCAACCACAATAAATCCGCTATCGGTAGTCTGCACCATTTTTGTTGCTGAAAAAAAGGTGGTAGTATCATAATCGTAAGCGTACATTTTATCGAAGAGGGTAGCACCGGTAACATCCATTTTCTTGAGGATGAGATACTTTTGCACGCTTCCATTACCTGAAAGGATAGAATCTGTTTGCGCCAATACCCAATAAGTTCCCTTGCCTGAAGGTACGAGATCGGTAGGGAAGGTACTGTGCTTGACCCCCGCCAATGAATACGTATAAGTGGTGTTAAATTGCGCGTGAGCGCCTGGCATCTTTGCCAGCAAGAATACCATACTAAAACAGATACCCTTGAGAAAAAGCGATGCAATAGTTTTCAGTTTCATAGCAGAAATTTTAGTGGTTTAGATTTTTATGTTGATTATATATACCAATGGTGCAATATTACCCAGGCATAAGGAAGAAAATAAAAAAAGGCTACGAAGTGCAGCTAACAATTAACGAAGGGCCGTTAATGCTTTACGAATGGTATGTAGTGTCTTGCAGGTAAGGAACAAAATAGATAACCTGGCAATCATCTTGCAGAATTCAAATTTATTTAAGTGTATGGGGTATGATATGCTTATAGCATGTCGTACATTAAAATAGCCTTCTCGTTAAATAATAACGATGTTTCGTTGAGATAAAAAAGACCTCCGGTATTTTCCATTTAGTTTTATTGCAGCTATGAAAAAGGAACCATTATTTTCTATGTGGCATGCTCCACCCCGCAATCATCTATTATTTATTCCCTTATCAGGGTATGTTCTTGCTTAAAATTTAATCATGTTTTTAAAATTTATATTATGGATAAGAGATTGAATCTACACGCAACGATGCGCTACATAATAGTAGCAATTATGCTGACAGGCGTGGCTTTACTGCCGCATAACCTGCTTGCCCAATGGGTTGCCCCTACCAAAGTTGATAATACCTTAGGGCCTGTTACCCCTAATGGAAGCATCAACAGTGCCCAGATAACCTACAACTCTAATGGTGCCCAGCTACAGGTTGTATCTGTTGATTATATCAATAGCATCAGCGGCCCCGGCTTCACCATCAATGATGGAGTGAACCCTATTTTGACACAAGTGCTTTCTCATGCAACTGGAACGAATTTGGATATTATTGTAGGTAATCGCAGTAATGACCCTACCACTTTTCCGGTAGCAGTGGTATATCTATACTTAGGAAATATCTATTATGATATCTACCAGGTACATAATCCGGGAGGTACATTATCCTGCACTTATGTAAGTACCCAACTTGTAGGTGCAGGAAACTCGGCACGCATAGATATCATTGCAGAGGCCAGTACACCCGGCCCTATTGGTGGCCTGCCATTCTGTAACAGGTTTGCCATTGCATTTTGTTCCTCAGCGTCGGCTATTACTATTCACTATGCAGATCTGAATGGCGTTATCACGCCTGCATCACATACCATTACCACTACTAGTCCTTCTTCGCCAGATATAGCAGCGATACAGCGTTCGGTAGCGGGAGTGATAAGCGACTATGCACTTGTTACCTGGATCAGCACCCCCGTTACCGGCAATCAACAGGTCGAATATGATGAAATGAAGTTACCTGCGGGAACAACCTCTGCCATTGTTACCTTGGACAATCATCACCTCTATGCACGCCACCCCCGTATAGATGCAATAGATGAGTGGAATAAGAATAATATCCCCGGCATTACCCAATGGCAGGTGGCCGCCAATGTACTTGATACATTCCATAAGCGAGATACACTTGTTATACCTCCGTATGACGTAGATACCCTTTGGCAAATATGGGGTTATAATAATAATGCGCCACTATTTATATGCAGCGGAAGTTTGGATGACACCCTTCCCAATGTGGAGCCCTGTGTAGCCGCCGGTCCCGACCAGCAATATGCCATTACATTCTACACAGGCGACGCCGGTGCCACTGCCATCGGGAATGCGGCGACTATAATTGTGCCTTGGCCTGTCGGCACCCCCACCAGCTCGATATACCAAGTGAATGACTTGAGTGTATCCAACATTTATCATACTTTGCCACTATGCAACAGCAGCAGTTGCAACGATAATACCCATATCATGGTAGCATGGGCCTATAATAATACTGACCTGAAGTATAAAGGCACCGCCAACCCTGTAGTCTTCAAGTCAAGCTCATCAACCTCTGTGGTTAATGTTATTACCAACAGCCAGTGGCAGTTATACCCTAATCCGGCCACTAACCAGTTAACACTGAAGGGCGCCAATGAGATCGGCGACAGGTATATTATTACTGATATTGCCGGGCGAAACTTGCAGCAGGGGCTTATTTTCAGTTCTAACCAGCAACTGATGATTGGTAGTTTAGTACCGGGTGTATACCTGCTAAACCTTTACCAGACTGGCAACCGTGTAGCATTAACCAGATTTGTAAAGCAATAATCATTACTGCTCATAAAACAAGTCGCTCGATAATCAGATCGACTTGTTTTATTTTTAAATTAAATTACCTGGTACAATTGAGATCCTTGTCGTTGCAACTATTTTCCGAAAATGTAACTGTCGCGCTGCAAATTTTGTAACCTAGCATAAGTGTATCATGGAACTTGAACAGTTCGGATATATTCAATACAGCCCATTTTACCATCCTGCAATTAGCCCCGATGCGCAAAGCAAAGGGGCTTTTATTTTCAATACCCTAAACAAGGGGTGGGTTTCAATCCTCGATCTTGTTTAAATCTAATAGAACAACTGGCTGAGCGAATTTGATGGATTGTTTGTTTTGGGCTTCATTCCCATAAATTTCTGCATCTGTTTTTTTAGCAGAATACCTGTTAATTTACTTTTGAGCGTCGCGAATAAAGAACCCTGCTTTTGTTTATAAGCCGTAGGATTTGAACCCTGCAAGTTCAGAATTTGTGACTTATCAGTCAGGTAATTGCCAATTGCATCACTTACGCCTGGTTTTTGAGCTGATGTCAGGTTCAGCGAAGGACTTATCTTGTCCATGATCGACGACTTTAATTTCGATATGTCAAAACCAGAAGTCGATACTTCGCTTTTAGCTTTATCCAATAAGCCCCCGAGCTGGGCGTAAGATGAGTTACTGATGATTACCCCGGCTAAAATAATAAGTGCTGTAAATACAATTTTTTTCATAGGAAAATTTTATCCAAAATTAGAGATTGGATTCGAATATCAAGCATTTAGCTAATAAACTGCCAATGAACTTTCCTCGAAGCGTGTCAACTCCTTCAATTATAGGCAAAGAAATACTGGGGAAATTCCAAAAATGCAGATCTCATTATTAACTAACCCAAGTTGCTAGTTATGAAATAAAGAGCATCAGTGAATAAATTTGAGTTACCACACTGAAATAATATTCACGATGCTCTTGCATCACGTATTTTTCCTGTAATAGTCAATCGCTAGAACTCCGTTTCTTGATATGCTGAAAACAAGCAAATCGTAAAAGCAAACTTGGGTTAGTTAATAATGAGATCTGCTGTTTGCGGCGTATCGCCTGGGAGGGTGCCCGGAAAGGTAAACCTAACATCACCTTGACAGGTAAACGCATTGTTCCAATAAGTAATCCATGATGAATAACCCGTAGCGCCGCATGGAGATGGGTTTTCGCCTGCTGTACAGGTTCCTGGTGGGTCTGGATTTGCGGTCACTGTAGCACCGATAATAATGTCATTTGGATATGGGAAAAATCCGTCATATCCGCCTGGTATTGAACCAATTGGAACGTTTGTAACAACGCAGGTCGTAAGGTTCTGAACATGCAGTATAACGCTTGCTGCAGCCGTTCCGGGAGGCATACAGACACTGCCCGAGGTAGGAATCGTGTTTTTGATATGGAGCCTATTTTGCGCGTCCGCAGCCCCAGCCAGCAGACAGAACGCCGCCAGCAATAAATGTGTCTTCATATTTGTTTGTTTTAAAGGTTAAAGAATTAGTGATTTATTGCAAATACTTCAATATATTCAATCAGAGTTAGTTTTTCAGCAGTTTAACTGTTTTAACAGGCAGGCCATTCAATGTAACTTGCGCAAAGTATATACCCCGTATCAGGTGTAACGTAACCTGGTTATTACTAGGACTAAGGGTATGCATAAATTGAACTTTGCCTGTCACATCAATAATCCGTAGTCCTATATCTCCTTTATAATCTGGCAGGTCAATGTTTATATTTTCGTCTACTGGGTTGGGGTAAATGACTATTTTATCGTTTATATTATTATTTGAAACAGATATAGCCCATTTATTTCCCGAACTGGATGCGACATTAAATATCGGGATGTACTGCTTACCCTCATAAGTGGATAAATAGGCTCTTGCCCAATGCCCTGAATAACCTGTCGGTGATACCCCCATACGCTCTACCGCCTTAATGTATGCAGAATCAAGGCCGCCCCAATCATGGCCGTTATGATAGAGTGTATCTGAAACTATTATTAGCGTATCTATACCTTGGATGTCTGCAAATGCATCTGCACTAAGCGAATAGTTGGTAGATATGCTGTTTAATATACTAAATGCAGTTGCATAATTATTCATCTGCGCGTAAAGGCTTGCAGCCCATATCTGATAATTATACTCAACCATGGCATGCTGTAATATATACGCAATACTATCATAATTAGTATAAATAGTATCACCGAATAAAAAGCCATTGTTCAAGGAATCCGTTAGTGTTTGATATGAGGGGTAGAAAAAATTACAGGCATTTACACCTCCAGGACCTGGTACAAATGTGCAACCACTTTTTTGTGATACCAATCCGGAAATTCTGGCATAATATGGTGCAGTCGCTATTATTTTATTGCTACGTCCTACTAATGGCACAGCCCAATTGGGGCATGTATTATTTGCCTGGGCTGTAATGGAAACAGCCGGTGTATTATAATATATTGGTGTTTGATTGGCACCACTCGCATAATAAGAATATATTATAGAATTATCGTCATTATAATCAATGTGATTGTATAAAGGACTCCCTGATTTAGTTGCAAAAACATTTCCTGAGGCTATGCCGGTATATCCTGAATAATATCCTTGAAAAAATGCTATCCCTTGAGACGGATCCGAAGTAGCTGTAATTGGTGCCGGATAAGCAGTAATATCCAATGCATCCCCCATCGTATTGTTATGCATATTGTTACATAAAAGCACTAAACCGTTTGTTAGAGTATCGTTATTCCTGTTTTTACCGTTTGCCTGAATCGAATAGTTACAATTGATGAGCGTATTCTGATATGCCTGATTGTAACCTGGACCAGAATTTGTAATAATAATGCCGTAAGCCAGTTCATTAGTAGTAGCTCCTGCAGATGTACTGCCAGGGTTTGTACATGTCACCGTGTTACCCGCCAAGGTATAGCTACTACAACCTTCCATAGATATCCCAATTGCGGGCAATGAGGTAGTTGTTGTTGGCCTGACAATATTTATTACATTACCGGTCACGACAGGGTTGCCGTACCCTGTTAGATAAACACCAACCGTGCAGTTACTCATTTGCACATTCCTGATATAATTTTGACTGATAGTTCCTGACCCAAATGCCTGTATGCAATAATTAAAACCACTAAATGTAGTATGCGTTGGTGAGGGGCAAGAGGTGAGATATGCAACGGAACAGTAGTCCATAAAGCTTGCACCGGCAATTACTTCATTAACTGCAATTTGATCTAGAGTATGGGCATAAGAAAACGCGTCGGAAAAACTACAACCCTGAAACTGAATCCCATCAACATTAAACAGATAAACAAAATTAGTGTGAACGGAACCTGTACCAACACTACTTCCATCCCAAACAAAGTTGCATAACTGAAAAATGCTTCTGTCTGTTGATGGCCTGCCGGAGTATGTATTGTGATAATTTTCCATATCCAGGGTAAGTTGATTATTATGGAAAGTGGAATTGTATGCTTTGATAATCCCGCCGTACTGGTTAACAGTTGTACCAACGGACATAAATCTATCATAATTATTTATGCCAAACTGCATGCCCTCTATCGTAGAATTGTTAAACGTAGCCCTTGCCGGATAGTTAGTATACTGGCTCTGGTTAGTTACCCCAACCACATCAATTCCTGAAAAACGCACCCCTGAGGAAACTGTAATAATGGAACTTTCAACATCAAGAATGCCTCCTATATCTACTAATGAAGGATCTGTCTGTACTTCAATACTCGCGCCAGAAGATGTAAAAGAGAGAGTGGAACTATTAATAATATCCAGCTCCCCACCCGGACTGACTATTATTGTATTACTGGAATGAACCGTCGTTCCATTTATTATCAGTTTATCTCCGGTATTAACGATGATGCCTGATACAGTGTGCGGCGTTGTCCAGGTGGTTGTGGTTGCGAAGCATGTGGTATTGCAAAAGAAATAAACAGCGAGTAATGTCCACTTACTAAGGATATGTGATTTCATGGTAAGAATTGTTTTAAAAATGAATGCATATGTTTTTTACTGGTGCAATACAAACATACACCCACAATAAAATTAATTTCATATTATTGTATGAAATGCTGGTTCCATAGTATGAAATGACGAAACCATTCCATGAAACATCCTGAATGTAGATTTTGTTATGGTATTACTGGCGAATACAAGTGTAAACCAGATAGATGCTTATAGAGAACCCCTGCTGGTTTAATAAATATAGATAACAAGACTGCATATTCTTTGCTGCAGGCCTAAAAAAACGGCCTGAGAACCGGCCCAGTCCAGTCCTATAAACCATCTTTTGCGATTAGCTATAAAACGCTTAATCGCTGTATATTTTTTCTGCCATTCTCATTCATCAATTCTATCACATAAACTCCACCCTTCAAATTAATCGGCACCTTTACATTTTCATCCACAAATTTCACTCCCAGCCCCCGTGCCCTGCACAGCATGGCGATGATGGCGGTCGCTGTA